>JACRQB010000127.1 GCA_016222925.1 Nitrospirota bacterium
TTCAGCTTCTCGATCTGACGACTCTGCGATTTGAACAGCCATCCGAGCCATGGAATATCTCCCAACACGGGAATTTTCTTTTCACTGAGCGTGATATTGTCACGCACCAATCCTCCGATGACGAGCGTCTGTTGATCCTGTGCGACTGTCGTGGTTTCCATGGATCGCTTCGTCGTGGTAGGGCCGACCGGGATACTTGCCGACCCCGCGCCGATGGTCTGCGCCACGTTTTCCGCGATTGCTGTAATCTCTTGTTTGATTTCCAAGCGAATCAAATCGCCTTCGAGGACCTGCGGGGTCAACTCTAACGTGACGCCGACGTCTTTTCGTTCGATGGTGACGAGCGTTCCCCCCGTGATGCCTTGAGCCTGGCCGGTTGGGAATGGTCGATTTTCACCGACGACGATCTTCGCCTTCTGGTTATCGGCGGCAAGCACCTGGGGGGTAGAGAGAACATTTGTGTCGGTCAGGTTCATTAGGAGGTTCATGAATGCGCGCACGTTCAGCGTATTCAGGAGCGGGGCTGCGCCGCCGGTTGCCCCTCCGGCCGCCGCGCCCGTGATTGCCTGGGCGAAGGTTGCCAGGTCTTCCGGCGCTCTATTGAATCCGCCGATCCCCTGTACGAAGCCGGATTTTCCCGCGCCGAGCACCTGAGTCGGATCTGTGCCGATTTGGCGAAGACGATCCACTTGGACCTCCAGGATCACCGCCTCCACAAAGACCTGCTTGCGCCGGATATCGAGTTCACGAATAACGGCTTGGAGATGACTCCACGCGAGTTTGGTTGCACTGATCACGATGGAGTTGGTCGCCTTATCGGCAAACACTTGAACTGGAGCCTCGAATTCCGTCAGCGGTCTGACGGGTGGTCTGGTGCCGGGCGTGATCTGCGCCACGGTTTGTGAGCGCGCCACCAAATTGGTAAGGACAGCGGCGAGATCGGTCGCGTTGGCGTGTTTCAGCTTATAAACAAACACCCCTCGTTCCGGAGGAAGATCACCCATAGGGACCACCTGATACAGGTTTCCTCCCTTCGGGACCACCGCGATACGGGCGGCTTCTAACGCGGCGACGAACATGGTGAAAGCCTGGTCCGGTGAAACTTTGGTCGGAGAAAACACGGATACTTTTCCGCCCTGCTTTTTAATAGTCTCATCCAGAACAAAGTTCTTTCCAGTGAGCTCACTGATAAATCTGGCGAAGACAGGGATCTCGACTTCGTTAAAATCCAACGCGACTAACGCGACTTTTGTCTGGTGGCCTCCTGAGCCTTGCGAAAAGAGAGCGGGAGGGAAGGCCAAGAAGAGCAGAAGCGCCAAGATCAGGCAGGTGCCAAGGTTCCTGGTCGTATTCGCTGGGCGATGAGCTATTGGACGGGCTTGCACGATGGGCTATTGATTCCGTGGCATCAGCTGATGCGGTGTACGTGACTCTGACCGTACCATAGGCGTGTCGAAAGACACAACCAAGCTGATGTTTTTGAAAACCGCCCTGTCCGCGCGTATCCAGAGGAGGGGCGCTCGTTGCCGGCTATCCCTTCCAGGCTTTGAAGGCACGATCCTGAACCGATTATTAAGTGCGCTCGCCAATAGACCGATACAGAGAGGCTACGTGTGCGCGCCAGACGAGCCCTGGTCCCATCTGCATCAGCGGCTTGATCGGGGCACTTTTCATCTATCAAATTTTGCCTCTCCTCCCATTGTGCGAGTTGGGGAGGCAACGGTTTGTCCAAAATTGGATAGACGGATGAACCGCAAGAAATGATTGCAAGATAAGCCATTACTTTTCAATGGCTTGACGTGATGATCCATTGGATGAGTAGGGCATTGAGATTGCAAACCCCTTAAAGGTTTTGCGCCTATGTCATGGCCCATCTTCACGAACGTCGGCAAGAGCCGAATGGGCCGCTGGCGCAGGCTCATACGGCGTCGGGATCTGCTAAGGTTGTATCGTGCGTGTGAATAAGAAATCCCCTTTAAAATCAGATAAAACCCAGATCTCCCGCGCTCACAAGCGTGGTGTGGTTGGCTACAGCAGGAAGAGCGCTCTTCTTGAGGACGCCATCACCCAAATGAATGCCGGGAAATATGGGCGTTCTTCTACCGCGCTGAAGGAATTACTCGCGCTTGATCCGCAGAACATGGAGGCGCGACGGCTGTTCGCCACTCTCCACCTTCGTCTCGGGAGCTTGATCCCGGCGAGACAAGCCTTTGACTCACTCATTGATGAAGCGTTTCAGCGTCAGGACTACTGGCTCGCAGAATCGTTGCTTCGCGAATACTTGGTGGCCGGTCCGCGCTGTGTGCCGTTCTTGGAGAAGCTTGGGGGGCTCTATCAGGAAAAAGGAGACACACTCGAGGCCGTGGCTGAGTTCGCCAAGGCGATCGACATCTTGATCGAAGATCCCGACCCGGATAATCCACACCATGCCTCCCAGCTCTACGAGAAAATACGGGAACTTGCGCCCGCGAGCCCGGTGGCATTTCGGTTGGCGTCCTTCTTTGACGCGCAAACCGGTGAGTTGCTGGTCCGTCCGCCTGTCGATTCTGGACCATCGACCGAGGCCCCATCTCTCGACATGCCGGAGGCAAGTCAGGGTGTTACGGCAGGTCCTGAACCGATGGATGGGGTGATGCCGTGGGAGATCCAAGAGGATCAGGCAATGGCGCCGGATTCTCCCAATGCAGTCATCGTATCCGATTCATCAGAATCGCTTATCCCACCGACGGTCACGGACCTTCCGACACCGCAAGCGCACCAGCAGGATGGAGCATTACCGGCCTCTGATCCACCCTCACAAGAACAAGCGCAGCCCGTGAGCAGCGCGAGTGAAGTGGGAAGTGCTGCATCGGAAGAAACTCACACCGATGAAGGTGGGAATGCTTCTTCGGGATCACAGATCGATGATCTTTCCGGACAGGTTGGTCTTGGAGATTCGCACTCGCTCGTGCTCTCATCGGTGTCGGTAGATGGTTCTGCTGCGGCTCAGGAACAAGATCGAGGGCCGGTTGAGACCGAACCCGAGATCTCCTTTGATGCAAGCGCCCTATCGACGGGTGTCGAACCCCAGGATTCGACCACTGTTCCAGAAGCGCCAATGAGTTCGATCCAGCCTGCTGAAGATATCAGCGACATATCGTCATGCCAGGTTGAGGAGAGATCAATACTCGCGGCTGAGAGTACTGAGACACAACTGGTGTCCAATTCGATGGTGTCACCAGGTGGTCCTATCGAGAGTCAGGAACAAGACGGATGGGTGGCCGAGGGTGAACCACGTGCGCCCTATGATGCAAGTGACCCATCCACAGTTGTTGTACCGACGGAACTCACCACTGCTCTGGAAGCGCCGACGAGTTCGATCCAGTTCTCCGAAGATACCAGTGTCATGGCGTCATGCCAGGTTGAAGAGATATCAGCGCCTGCATTCTTGGGAACGGAAGAGTCGAGCGTTCCAGCAATAGAGGTGGAGGAGAGACAACCCTCTCTACTCCACCTTGTCGAGACCGAACCGAAGGAGGTCATGACAGAACAGCCTCCAGGCACCCTTCACCCATCGAGCTCAGAGTCGGTTTCAGGCAATGAGGTTTCAGAACCATGGAAGCAACCAGGCTTCTCCTGGGAATCTGTATTCAATAGTGCATGGAAGTTGGGAAGTGATTGTTCGACACCTGCCTCCCCGCCGGAGCCCACCGAGACACATGTTGAGGAAGCATCGACCCCAGCGTCGACAGCGGCGCCTTACCAGGAACAGGTGTTAGACGACCAAGCGGTTGAAATCCCGGAGCGTGAAGAATCGACATCGCTCGGAGACCACACCTCTACAGGATCTCCGATTGCGCCGATGCCCTGGGATCACGTTCAGGAGTCGATCATTTCGATTCCGCTGGCGCAGGTCGATCTTCCAATGACAGAGAGTCTGAAGCTGGCGGTAGATTCATCGCCTCATCCAGCTGAACCAGAGCTGCCCCCAACAGTGAGTGAACGCCAGGTTCAACCTCCGCCTTCACCGGATACTTCCGTTGAAGAAACGGATTCATTCTCGATTGTGCCAACTCCACAGACTCCGGCTTCGTCCGATCTGGAGATTTCTGCTGTGGATTTGGAACACACCACACTCGAGACCGAACAGGCCTCCGCACCAGCAGAGTCTGAACCGCAGTTTCGGGTGATGAGCGCTCTGACGATCAATGAGTCGCCGCCAGAAGCTCCCGTGGCAGCACTAGCGATGCCGGTTTTTGCGGATGAACCAGTTGCAGACGCTGTGAGATCTCCCTCAGACATTCCGTCGAAGGATGATGGCTTCCTCTTGAAGACGGAAGATGTGCATGCGATCGCAACCGCTCAGAACCTCGTTCAGGAGTCTATGCCTGAGTCTCCCGTCGCTCTGCCACAACCGAGCAGCGAGACGCTGAGCAAGGAAACCGATGAGATTCCGCCTCCCTCCCCTCTGCGAACGCAACAGAACATTTTGGAATCGCAGCCAGAAATGGGAGAAACTTCTCAGCGCATAAGAGGGATAGCCGAGGTGCAGGCGCAGGAACCGCAACCGCAAGTAATGGCGCTTGTCGAGGCGCGCACTCCTATTCCTGAGCCGGTTCCTGAACCGGTGTCCAAACAGGAAGAATGGATCAAAGCGGGGGAATCAATCCGATTCATCGAACAACCGCACGCCGCTCCGGCTGCACAGGTACCGCCGGCGAGTGCAGAGCGGCAGGACGTCGGCCGGTCTATGTCCGTGGCTGCCGCTGTTGATGTGCTCTTTGAGTCGTCCCAAAATGTCAGGGCGACGGAGACGCGCGAACATGATGCGGAGTCCAAGCCGAGGCGAACATCCAGTTCGGCGCTGGTTCGAGCCCGCTTGGCGATTGCCGGCTTTGTCAGCTCATGTTTTGCGACCACGCGTGCCCTTGTGGTGACGTGCGTAGGGCTGGTGATGCTCTCGGGGATCCTCATTGCGTTAGGGATTGGTGCCACCGGACTGACCTGGCTCATCATGGAAGAACCACCCGCTCCAGTATTCCAAAGCCTTACGACCACTCCTCAACGGACACTGTTGGATTTCAAGAAGAACGGCTACTTGTTTCTCCTCGGGTTTGACGTGTCGGTTGGTCACGATCCGATACAGGCGGGATACGATCGGAAGCCTGAGACCCACGATGGTAAGTTGGCGCTCGCGTGCTTGGGGAGCTCAGGCTCGAGCAACCAGCATGCGTCGGCGCTCAATCGGTATAGCCAGTGGCAAAAGCTTCCCTTTGAAGATTGGGGGTATGGCCAAACGGCGAGTCCGCCCTGTACTGCGATGGTCTTCGCCCACCAGCTCCATGTGGCGGATGGATTCCTGCAGGGTGCCGATCTTGGCATCGACCGACTTGAGACGGATATGGAAGCATGGCGCATCGTCCTGAGTCAGGCGAAGACTCTAGCGGTGAAAATGCTGGCACTACAGGCGATCACCGATGACATTGCCGTCGCCTCGGGGTTACTCGTAGGCTCCGACTTTGACGGAAAATACCTGGGGCGCGTCACCAAAGTTCTTCGCCCGCTTGATCAGGGCGAACTCTCGATGCGTTGGCCCATGCAAAGCGAACTGGTCGCTGCCTCGAAGACATACGAGGCTCAGTTGAAAGCAGCGAGGGCCGAAGAACTGCCGGTGTACACCATGGTGGCATCGGCGCTTCCTTTGCCGATGCAGCGCCGTCTCAACGACTATGCGGAATATTATGACGCGTCGTACAAAGCCGCCAGCGAAGGGCGGTATGGCTCGTTGCCGAAGTGGAAAGACTATATCCGTTTCCCAGCGTCTGGCGTGATGGATCATCTCACCAATCCGATCGAGAACATCGTGGGGCTCGAACCGCTTGCTCCATGGGAGCTGTACAACGGATTCGTGGTTGACACAGATGCCCACCTTCGGCTTGCCAGTGTACAAGCCTGGCTCAGGCGTGGTCCCGCCGACGGTGATCTCGCCACTCGGATTGCGAAAGCAGGGCAGAGCCTGTATGACCCCTACACGGGATTACCGATGTTGATGAACATGAAAAAAGGCGTCCTCTACAGTGTTGGACATGACGGGAAAGATCAAGATGCCGATCCCCAGTTCGATGTGGTGGTAGAGATTCCTGTTGGACACACGTCTGCTGCTCCGGTAAAATCCTCAGCCTCTTCATCCAAGCCCAAATAGGTCTTTCCC
>JACRQB010000128.1 GCA_016222925.1 Nitrospirota bacterium
CAGAACGCACACCCGCCCGTGTTCGCGAAGGCCCCGGTCCCATAATTGGCCCAGTACCGCTTAAATTCGGCGTTGAACGTGAACACCCCCATGTTGTTCGGCATCAGTTTTTCAACCAACAGATCGACGGTCGCCCCGGTGAAATCGGAAACATTCCCGCTCCTGATATCCCCCGCGCCATCTTTTTGATGGATCACGTTGCCCGAAATCGCCACGATATCTCCCGCCGTCCCATAATAGGTGCCGGAGGTATAGTAGCCGGGGTTGTCTTCATCGTTCAAGAGATTCCACTGCAGGCGACCGGCATACAACAGGCTGCCGGTGGGGTTCGGGCCCCCGCGCGTCCCCGTGAATACCGAGGCAACGTACAAGAGGTGGGTCCCGAAGGGATGGACCTTGCCGAAGAAGACCGCCCCGTTATCACGACCATAGAGCCCCCCCTGTCCAGCGGTATTTCCACTCCCATTGGGGCCGCTGGGAAAATTCCCGCTGAAGTCGGCGGGGTTGAAGGGGGTCCGGAATCCATCGAAGGTCGCATGGTAGTACGGCCCGTTCAACTCACCGCGCTCACTCGGCACCAAGGTGCGTCCCACCCAGAGGTTGACCGTCTCGCTAAGCTCGAATTTCCCGATCGCGTCGAGCAGGCCAATGTTGGAATTCCCGCCAAACTGAGTGCCCCCTGCACCGACGTTGCAGTTAAAACACTCCGTATTGAAGGTGAACTTCACGTACTTGTGAATCTGCCCATCGATGTAGATACGCGCGTTGTCCACTTTGAAGTCGTTGCTATAATGCCCCCCGGCGCCACCTTCTATGCTGTTGAAGCTTGAACGGATGCCCATGCCGATCGAAATCCACTTGTCCTCGTCAGCCTTGATTTTGCCACCAGCATAAGCACTCGGCAGCGTGGAGCCCAGTCCAGCCACCAGCGCCGCCAGGGCCCCAGCAACTACAACCTGTTTCCACCGCCTCGTAAGATGGTCCTTCATACTGATGCCCTCCCTTGTGAGTATTAAGAAACCACTGCCCACCTGCACTGATATCCAAAAACGTATACAACCAGGAAGTTGGTGGAGAGTATGCCTAAGTACTCGAAAGATAGCAAGAAATTTTTCTCTACTTGCTTCAACATGTAACAAATATACATATGTAGTTCTGCTTGTCCATGCAAATGCAGAAAGCGATCAAGTGGGATACTGATGTGATTTTCACCTGCGCACGTCAGCGTACCCTGCGCAGATCGCGTGCAGACCACATCGTCACTGACTCGTTTTTCATTTGCCACCATACGTGCCTTTACTCGCCTACGTGGATACCCCGCCGTGAAGCGGTGAAAGAATGCGCAATGCGTGTCCTCTACCCAATCGGCCAGGGCCATTTGGCAGCATGCAGACACCTTAGGCGAAGAGAACAGGTTTCAGCTAATTCGTCAAAGAACCAAACGGACCACCGCTGTAAAAGCATAGGCTCGAACGGTCTGAAGCAATCCTTGTACCCCAGACTCTAGGTACGCGACGATTCTACCGTCCGACAGAATTAGGAGGCGGAGAACTGTGAGATTTATGTCTGCACTTAGAAATGTTTGGGGAGGTAACTCATAGATAAAAAGTTGCAAAGAATCGATGACCCGCAACAGCTCATCGAAATTTCGACCGCAGGAAGCCGGATACGTTAAGGTAAGCTTGACCTTCTTGTCCGGGCCGATAATAAAGACCGACCGCACCGTCATATTGTCAATGGCATTGGGATGGATCATGTCGTACAACGACGCCACCTTCTTATCCGGATCGGCGATGATAGGATAGTTCATCGTCGTCTTTTGAGTCTCATTGATGTCGTTGATCCAGCCTTTGTGAGAATCCAATGGATCCACACTGACCGCAATCACTTTTACGCCCCGCTTCTTGAATTCCGGCGTGATTTTGGCGACGGTCCCCAACTCGGTCGTACAGACGGGGGTGTAGTCCTTGGGATGTGAAAACAGAATCCCCCACCCGTTGCCCAGCCATTCGTGAAAATTGATCGTCCCCTCGGTCGTCTCCGCCGTAAAGTTCGGTGCATCGTCTCCCAATCGTACAGCCATGGTATCCCTCCTTCACCTCGGAAAATATCCAGCAATCAACTATTGATCAGCTCTGACCCAACGGATTTTCTACAATACTGTTTCGCAACGGATGAGTGCAAGAGGCGCTTAAGCTTTGACTCTGACTTGCCGATAGAGACTCAGAGAACCTTTTCTCACGGAGGCTTGCCATGGACAAACCCGACCCAACACGAATCAAACTGCACATGTCAAAAGACCCCATGTATCTGATGCTCCGCGAAGGCTGCATCAAGGAGTTTAATGTCAAAAAGGCCTCCGGCGACACATGCGACCTTCGCGGGCTCGACCTCCGAGGGCTCGACCTCCGAGGGCTCGATGCCAATGGATTGGATTTCACCGATTGCTATTTTCGGCAGTCCGACCTGAGA
>JACRQB010000246.1 GCA_016222925.1 Nitrospirota bacterium
GGTCCGGCTCTCACGGCCGCGATACCCGCATTTGTGCCGAAGACGCAATTCACGGCGGCTAATGCGCTTCTGCAAGGCACCACCAGTCTCGGTATTATTTTCGGTCCGGCGCTCAGCGGGCTCGGTATTGCCGCGTATGGATCACAAGAGGTCCTGTGTCTCAACGCCGCGACCTATATGATTTCAGCTGCGTTTCTTCTGCTGGTTCGTTTCCGCAACCCAGTCACAACTGTTCCTTTGCCTGCGGCCAGGTCGACCATGCTGCAAGATCTGATCGAAGGATTTCGCTACAGCGTCGTAACTCAACCAAGATTGTTGTTCTTGACGAGCATCGCCGCTCTCTATACGTTCGGCACCAGTGCGCTGAATGCGCTTTTCCCAGTATTCGCTCGGAAGATGCTTGGGCTGGGACCCGTCGAGGTCGGCTATCTCTGGTCGGCGCTCGGCGTCGGATTGTTGGTTACGTCAATTGGACTCCTGTGGGTGACGGAGTGGCGAGTCAAGGATCGAATGCGTCTGATCATGGCTACCAGTGTGTTGAGCGGCGCAGCGCTCTGTGCGTTGACCGTGACGCCTGATCCGTATCTCGCCGGGCTCCTCATGGGAGTGATCGGCTGTGGGATGGGCGCGTTTACCCCGATTGCGTGGGGCATCATTCAAGAGCTCGCGCCCAGGCAGATGATCGGTCGAGTGTTAGGCCTATATGGAACCGGGGCCATGACTGCAGCCATCGGAGGAATCTCCGCCTTCGGATGGATTACGGAACAACAGGGCCCTGAAACCAGCCTGCTAGGGATTGCGCTGGTTCTCTTGCTGACGGCTCTGGGGGCCACCCGAATGAGTCGAGCGAGCGTGAGGTAGAAAAGGGGAGCTATTCATGAACGACGTCATCCGCTGGAACGATCAATACTATATCCTTGCGTCATCTTCGTTGGCCGATGGGCGCACAGAGGTTTTGAAACAGGGGGAGACCTTTGCGGTGTTTGATCGATATGGCGATATTCACCACGCGCTCTCCGGCCCGCAGGGCCTCTACCACGAAGGCACGCGCTTCCTGTCCCGATTCGAACTGTTGTTGCAGGCGCAGCGTCCGATGCTCCTGAGTGCCACGGTGAAAGAGGATAATGTCCTCTTCACCGTCGACCTGACCAACCCGGACCTGATAGTGGACAGACAACGGCCCGTGCCGCGCGGCATGCTCCATGTCTGCCGCACACGGTTTCTGTGGCATGGGACCTATCACGAGCGTATCCGCGTGCAGAACTATGGGGCTACGAGGTTTCCCCTCTCGCTTCTCCTCATGCTGGAGACGGACTTCGCTGATCTCTTCGAAGCGAGAGGTCGGCAACGGCCACGTCGTGGCTCGCGTCTCAAGACCCTCCTCTCAAAAACCGGACTAGTGTTTGGGTACAAAGGCCTTGATGGGGCTATCCGTCGAACGTCTGTCCGATGCTCTCCGGCTCCCAAGCGAGTGACGGCTGATGGCTTGGTGATTGAATCGAGTATTCCGCCTCATGCGAGTCTGACCTGGGAGATCTCCATATCTTGTGAAATCGAGCCACAACGGAACCGAGAGGTGTTCACCTATGACCAGGCGCATCATGAGGCGGGTCAAGCGTTGCAGCGTGAGAAGGCTGGGGATGCCCATGTCTATACGGCGAACGAACAATTCAATCACTGGTTGAACCGATCATTGGCCGATCTCCACATGTTGATCTCAGCAACTCCACAGGGACTCTATCCCTACGCCGGAGTCCCCTGGTTCAGTGTGCCATTCGGTCGGGATGGCATCATCACCGCGCTTCAGATGTTGTGGATGAATCCGCTGTTTGCTCGAGGGGTGTTAGGATTTCTGGCTGCGACACAGGCGACTGACGTTCGCCCTGAGCAGGATGCAGAACCTGGAAAGATTTTGCATGAGACGCGCCAAGGAGAGATGGCGGCACTCGGTGAAATTCCCTTCGGCAAGTATTACGGTAGTGTCGACGCCACGCCGTTGTTCATTGTCCTGGCCGGCGCCTACTACGATCGCACCGGCGATCGCACCTTTCTCCGCACGCTCTGGCCGCATATCCAGCTGGCGCTGCAGTGGATTGATCGATACGGTGATCCCGCCGGCATGGGCTTCACCACCTATGCTCGGCAGTCTGCCAATGGACTCGTGCATCAAGGATGGAAAGATTCCCATGATTCTGTCTTTCATGCGGATGGAACCGCAGCGAAGGGACCGATTGCCCTGTGCGAGGTTCAGGCTTACGTGTATCGAGCCAAGCAAGCGGCGGCAGACGTGGCACGGGTGTTGGGAGAGATCGATCAGGCCGATCAATTATTAAAGGAAGCCGATTCCTTGCGTGAACGGTTTGAGCGTGCGTTCTGGTGCGAAAAGCTTGGCACCTACGCCTTGGCCTTGGACGGAGGGGGACGTCCCTGTCGTGTGCGTGCCTCGAATGCGGGCCATTGCCTCTATGGCGGTATTGCCGGGAAGGAGCGTGGTGTCCGCACCGCCCGTGCCCTCTTGCGCGAAGACATGTTCAGCGGATGGGGGATCCGAACGCTCGCAACATCGGAGGCGCGCTACAATCCTATGTCCTATCACAACGGGTCTGTGTGGCCGCACGACCCGCCTGTTCCCCGCAAGCCTGGGCCGCAGGGGCTGGTTTTCAGGCGTTGCAGGCCTGTCTGGGGCTAGAGATCGATGGGACTCGAGGCCTTGTGCGGTTTGTGCGCCCAGTCCTTCCGCCGTTTCTGGAACGGGTGGAACTGCGGAATCTCACGATTGGAGTTGCCAGCCTTGACCTCGTCCTTGACCGCCATGAGGACAAAGTGGCCCTGACGGTTGCCCGCCGAACCGGTGAGGTGGAGGTCGCGCTCACGGTATAGTTCACACCCTTTCTTCTCTCGTCTTCGTCTCAGGCCCAATTTCATTCGTAACATGCAAGCGTCGGTTTGCGATGAACTTCCGGCCCTCCTCCGCCGACAAGAGTGCCAGTGCCCCGAACACAAGTGGGCCGAAGATCCAGACCCACAGAATAAGCGGGTTGGTAAGCCACCCGAGTCGAGCCACCGACAGATGGTCGGATCGGCAGGCGAACACGTTCGTGACTTGTGCGAACACGATCCCGGCGAAGGTTACGGTTGTTGCCTCCTTATATAGTGGAGAGGACCAATCCAGGTGAGTTCCCCAGGCCCAGCCTTGACTGTAGAGGAAGAGAAAGAATCCTCCCATGGCCACGGCCGCCTCGATGACGCCGAGGAAGAGATATGCCCGTAATAGGATCGGGAGGCTCAGCAGTCGCTCGCTTCGCGAGCGCGGTGGAAGGTCCATGACATCGGATTGTGGCCGCTCTGTTCCGAGGCCCAGGGCGGGGATCATGTCGGTTCCGAGGTCGACTGCCAGGACTTGCGGAATTGTGAGAGCCAGCGGCATGCCAATGAAACCATAGCCAAGAAATGGGACTATTTCCGGGACGTTGCTCGCCAGTATGTAGGACGAGAATTTGCGAATGTTGTCATAGACAGTGCGGCCTTCTTCAATCGCACTCACGATCGTTGCGAAGTTGTCGTCGAGCAGTATCATGTCGGCCGTTTCTTTGGCGACATCTGTGCCGGTGATGCCCATCGCGATGCCGATGTCGGCTTTCTTGAGAGCCGGCGCGTCGTTGACTCCGTCGCCGGTGACTCCAACCACTTCCCCCATCTCCTTGAATGTGGACACGATCCGCATCTTGTGGCGCGGGGCCATCCTGGCAAAGACCGGATCTGGTTCATTAGGGTGGGACGGTGTCAGCAGCCGACGAAGGGCCTCATCGCTCATCTTATCAAGCTGCGACCCTTCGATGACCGGGACGAAACTGCTCGGTGACGGTGCAGCCTGTTCAGGAACGAGGCCGATCTTGCGTGCAACAGCCAGTGCCGTGAGTGGATGGTCGCCGGTGACCATCACGATGCGAACACCGGCTCTTTGGCATTTCGTGATGGCCTCGGGCACTTCTCGGTGCGGCGGGTCCATCATGGCCACGAGTCCGAGGAAAGTCAGGTCTGATTCAATCGTTTCCACTTCAATGTGCTCAGGCTGATGGACCACTTCGCGCATGGCGACGGCGAGCACGCGATAGGCCTGCTCGGCAAAGGATCGGCTCTGGCTCAGGATGCGGGTGCGCTCATGCGAGGTCATCATGATGGCATTGCCATGGACGTGAGTGTTGGCGCAGAGAGGTAAGACCGATTCCGGAGCGCCCTTGGTGAATGCGATGAGTCGTCCTTCTGTCCAATGGAGGGTGCTCATCCGCTTCCGATCTGCATCGAATGCCAACTCTCCCATGCGCCGCAGGGAAGGCCTGTGGGCCAGTCCATGTTCGACGGCAAATTCCAGCAACGCAACTTCCGTAGGATCGCCGGTGACCACGAAGCGTCCATCGGACTTCCGGATGCGCTTGGCGTTGTGGCAATGAAGAAGCGCATCGAAAAAGGAACGCCATTGCTCGGCGTCGGCTGTACTGATCATGCGGCCTCTGGTGAAAAAACAACCCTCTCGTGATTCGATCTCAAGTCCGTCGGCGAAGAATCGATCCACTTTCATACGATTTTCCGTCAATGTCCCCGTCTTATCCGTACAAATCACCTTGGTGCAGCCGAGGGTCTCAACTGAGGGCAGGTGCTTGATCAACGCGTTACGCTTCGCCATCCGAAGGCTGCTCATGGCGAGGGCAAGCGTGACGGTCGGGAGGAGGCCTTCCGGGACGTTTGCCACGATGATGCCGATCCCAAAGATCGCACTGATCCAGAATCCGAGTCCCGTTGCGACACCGATCACGAAGAACGTGACTCCCATAGCCAATGAAATGACGCCGACGATACGGGTGACCTTAATGATCTCTTGCTGAAGGGGGCTGAATGCGGTTTCGACCGTGGTGGTGAGCGCGGCGATCTTGCCGAACTCCGAACGCATCCCAGTGGCGAAGACTACGGCGCGACCATGCCCCGATAGGATGGTGGTGCCGGCGAAGACGAGATTCGGGAGGTCGAGCCAGTCTCCGTCTTGTGTGGCCTCGGCTATCCGTCGTTTTGGCCTTGATTCGCCGGTCAAGGCGGCATTGTCCACCCGCATGCCTATCGCTTCGATGAGGCGCGCATCGGCCGGCACCCGTTCACCTTCTTCTAAGATCAGCACATCGCCGGGCACGATTTCGTTCCGTACGGCTTCGACGGATTGCCCGCCTCTCGTGACCCACGCTTTGCTCGGCAGCAGACGGCGGAGTGCCTGAACGGCGTGTTCCGCTTTGTATTCCTGGAAAAAAGCGAACCCGGCGTTGATGACGATCACACCGAGGATTGCCCAGCCGAGCGTGGCCATCCCTTCGCCGGGCTTCATGAACTCTGCCGTGAACGCGAGAGCGGCGGCGATCCAGAGCAAAATGGCCAGGAAGTGGGTGAACTGGCGGAGGAATCCTCGAATCCATGAATAGTGACCAGGCTCGACGAGAACATTCGGTCCATATCGAGCCAATCGCCGCTGAGCCTGGTCGGAAGACAGACCACCGTTGCTGGTTTCCAGCCGCTTCAGCACATCTTCGGTCGGAAGCTGGTGAATGTCGTGATGGCTGAACTCAGGCACGGGCGCCTCGTACGATCAGCACCGAACAGGGAGCATGTCG
>JACRQB010000247.1 GCA_016222925.1 Nitrospirota bacterium
TTCACTAAAGATGGAATACGGCAAGAAGAATGGATTTTTGAGGATTGGGAAAGCTCGGCGATTGTCCGTCACCGCTATCTCTACTTCGAGGAAGGGATCCTGATGGGAGGATGGTACGAAGGTTCGCGCGAACGCCGCTCTCGCGACTTCCCCGCAGAAAAACCGCACCCACAAATTCAGCCCTAGCCCTCCAGCACGCAGGCGACCTCGTGAATCGGAGTTTCTCTCTTGTCGTCAAGAACGCATCTGCCACATTTATGCTTGCGCTCGCTCGCCTCGCGGCGAAGCCGAGGGCCTCGCTGGGCGTGGGCGAAGCGGGCTTCGCGAACGACGACTGTGCCTGATTCAGCTGCAGTTAGGCTGACGTCTCTCGGATAGACAGTCGCAGCCGGCTCAGAAGGACTTCGGCACGCGCCTGGTCAGAGGCATCGACCATGACCCGGCTGACAAAGAACGGCACACCCGGATAGAGGCTACTAACATGTTCACCGTGGACGACGTAGGCGATGCCGTTGCCGTTGAGCAAGCTCTTGATCATCGCGAGCTCGCCGACGTCTTGCGCATTGGTGAGATGAATCATCCGCATGAGCCGCCCGCCGATCGGTCGTTCATGCGTGAAACGTGCCCATTGGTTGCACTTTGCCGTCTCTCGCTTTACACTCGAACACGAGTTACGGAGTTTCTGTAATTCGCGCGCGCCGTTCCTGCCCCGGACCACCCGAGACAGTCAGCACGCGCTTCCACTCACGGATCTGGTAAATGGCCCAGGCATTCGGTTGGCCCTTGAAGAACGCAGTAGGATCCACGCCACTGGCATTGAGGAAGATTGGCTCGGTAAATCCCTCTTCTAACACGTAGTCCAGTAGCGATTCGGTCGTAAAGCCCGTCCCACGAAGGGTCACGTCGGCCAACACCGTGAGGATTTCTTCAGGATTCTGAATCGTTATTGGATTCATCGGCTTTTACTCTGTAATCCGAATTGTAACGACGCTCCACCGAAGAAGGCAAGACATTGGTGCCTGTTCACATGAAGAAATCTGCGTTTCTTGAAGCGCTCCTCCGGATCATGGACGACAAGCATCACTGGGCTTGGGAATATTTTTCTTCCGGCCGACTCAGCAAAGCCCAGCTCAAAATTCACTTTCAGCATGAGTACGCCGTCTATGTTCGAGACTTTCCTGTCTTCTTATCACGAATCCTTGGAACGAATCCCCCGCTTTCAGTCCGCCATATGTTGGCGGAGAACATCTATGAGGAAGAAACCGGAGGGCTCTCGCTGGGGCAATCTCATCCTGAGCTTTTCCTGACGATGATGGAAGGATTGGGCTTCCGCCGACGGGATTTTGAACGTGCCCACCTGCTGCCCGCGGCCCGAACCTATCGCGCCTGGCTGGAGCACATGTCGAGCCATCGCCAGTGGGTGATTGCCGCCTCGATCTTGACCATCTTCGTTGAAGGCAGCGTGAAGGATCGCGAGGAGATTCTTGCGCCTCCTGAGAACAAACATCCGGAAGATATCGAATCCATCATCAGCCTTCATCCCTTGGTCAGGTATCATGGGATTTCGCCAAGCCGAATGGACCTGATCCGAGCCCACCAGATGGTTGAGGCAGGCCATCGGCATGATGCCTATGATATGGTCGTCAATTACACACCGCCTACGCTTCGGCAATCGGTGCTGACAGGCGTTAAAAAGAGCTTGTCTCTATGGCTGAACTATCGTGATGCGGTCGCCCAGGCCTGTGGTATTAAGCCACTCTCATGACCCGAGCCTTCCTCTCCTGCTGTGTACTCTTCCTTGCCCTCAGCCATCACCCGGCGGCTACCGGCACAGACATTCCTGCAAACATGGCCCTGATTCCTCCAGGAGAGTTTACGATGGGAAGCCCCGAGGGAAGCGATGGTTTCCCTGACGAACGTCCGGAACGACGGATCTTCCTCAGTGGATACTTCCTTGACCGTTTTGAGATCACCAACCAGGCCTATTTGGCCTTCGTGCAAGCAACGGGTCATCGCGCGCCAGCGAACGCCACCCAAGCCGCAACGCTCTGGACAAACAATCGCCCCCTCCCGGGCATCGAAGACCATCCCATCGTCAATGTGAGCTGGGAGGATGCCGACGCCTACTGCCGCTGGGCCGGGAAACGCCTCCCGACCGAAGCGGAATGGGAAAAGGCCGCACGAGGGACCGACGGGCGACGCTATCCATGGGGAAAGGATTGGGACTTGTCTAGAGCCAACAGTGCCAGCTACTGGGCGCAACGGACGATTGAGTTCCAGAGCGGAGCGGATTGGGATGCCTTCTGGGTCAGCGGCGAGGGAGCTCGTCTGGCCAAGGAAAAAGGAATACAGGGAGAAGTCCTGACCATGCCAGTCGACAGTTTTCCACACACAGTAAGCCCGTACGGCCTATTCAGCATGGCCGGCAATGCCTCGGAATGGGTGCAGGACTGGTACGACCCGAATTACTATAAAAATGCCCCGCTCACGGACCCCACTGGTCCCGTTCAAGGCGCCATCAAAGCCATGCGTGGTGGGTCATGGCTCAAACCGGCTGCCAGCCTCCGCACCAGCGATCGCGATTGGGGCACGATGGACAGCCGTCCCAGCGGCACTGGCTTTCGTTGCGCACAAGACGCGTATTAGCAGGCTATCCCCTTGTACCTCCGTCAATTCATATTGCTCACACCTCTGCACGACGCACTCACGGTTCAATGAAATCAGCGAGAGTGCGGCTTGAGGACAACCTCCACCTGTTCAACCCTCACCACAGGCATGATGAGGCCAACCCCTTCCTCCTCGTGCGAGAAATCATAGATGATCGACTCGGAGGGAATCAGCGCACCAGCCATCACGACCACTACTTCCACTTTTTCACGTTTGGCGAGGCTTCGACTGATCAGACCGGCAAGTTTCTGTTCGGCCTCACGCGCAAATTGCTCGGGAACTCCTCAGGCTTGAATCGGACCATACCCCAACCTGTTGAATTGAACACTGGCCCGATCGCCACTGTATAGCTCTTGGTGTCGGGATCGAATTGCGACAGTTCTCCAGGCCAGACGAAGGCCACATGCCAGTTCAGAACGAGGTTCTCCTCGCGTGCAGCATCCCTCTCGCGGTTCAGGTTGAAGAGCCGCTCATCATGTCCCAGATCATGATGACCATGGCCATAGACTGTGGCCCAATCGGGAGGCACCCCTTCCAGTGCCACAAGAAACGCCTCGATGGCGTTCCGCTCGATCAGGACGTGTGTCCCTACAGGAAGAAGAGCATCGAGTTTGCTCAGTGGAATTGTTCTCAGCTGACGAAGTCCGGTTGCATCTTCCGATCGGATTGGAGGCGGCACAAGAAGCAGACCTAAGAGGAGGAAACAAGCCAGCAGACGTGTAAAAGGCCTACTCACCACCGGCATGAGTCAGCACTCGGTTATACGAGGTCTTCAAGGCCGTCACGCCCTGATGATCATCGGTAAGTACTCCAGCATCGATCAAGACCGCAAGCCGAGGAGCCGGATTGAGTCGGCGCAGACCAGACTGCGTCAGGCCATCCATGGCCAAAGCCTTTTCATAGGTACCGAGCCAAGATTCCGTCACGGCGCGCAAGCCCGCATCCGTCGGTTTCATGCGGCCTAATCGCACTTGCTGCAGCAGCTTAATTAGCGGGTCGGATTGCAAGATAGCCGCGATCGCGCCTTGCACCGCCTGTTCATCCGGCGTGGCCATCACCTCTTCAATTCATCGAGCAGGCGCCAGGCCCGCGGGGATCGCCGCAGCTGCCGCATGCGCCGGATCCGGCTGAGGATGCCCAGCTGGTCGTGGCCCCGACTCCAAAGGCGGAAAACTGTTTATCGACCTTGCTCGTCTTGCACTGGGGACAAGCAGCCTCTGCCGATCCCTGGATCAGCAACTCAAAACGGTGATTGCATTCACGGCACACATATTCGAATATAGGCATAGTAGAGGACTCCTTCGTTTACTGAGACCATTATAAAATCACCCAAGGCTGAATCGCAACGATAGGGACCGTATGTATCAGGAAGAAAAAACGTTTACGCTTCGCTTCACGCTGGAAGCCTCGTTTCCCGACGACTATACCGGAGACGAGGATGAACAGCAGTGGCTACAGGAGTGGGAAGCCCGGATCAAACCGCAACTGCTCAAATCCGCTTTTGAGTCGCTTCGTAGGCATGATGGATGGGCGTCACACATCCGCAACCGAGGCGCTTCGCCGACCGATGAAATCGAAATCGTATTGGCCAAAGATTTCTCACGACCTCTTCCCGCCTCGCTGAAACGATGAGCCCTTCGGACAACAACCTCGGTCTGTATGTTCATATCCCATTTTGCCGCCGCCGTTGCCACTTTTGCGCCTTCTACCTCGAAATCGCTCAACCCGATCCGATGGCACGGTTTCACTCCGCCCTCATCCAAGAAATTGCACTCCATCATCGGCAAGACTCCCTGAATGGCCGCGCCCTGCAGAGCATCTACTTCGGTGGTGGAACACCGACGTCCCTCCCTGCCGATCAGCTGGCTGAGCTTCTGGCGCTGATTCGAGCGACCTGGCCGACCAGTGTCACGACGGAGGTCACGGTGGAGGCACACCCTTCTTCTGTCACAGAAAGAGATCTCACAGTCCTGGCTGATGCCGGATTCAATCGGATCAGCTTTGGAGCGGAATCGATGACGGACAAGGATTTCGCCTCCATTGGCCGGTTTGGACAAGTGCAGGATACGGCGGCCGCGGTTCAAGCTGCGCGCCGCGCTGGCTTTGGAAATATCAACCTCGATCTGATGTACGGGCTCCCGGGCCAATCATTGCAGGATTGGACACGCACCTTGGAATCGCTCATGACGCTTACTCCATCGCATATCTCCTGTTATGCCCTCACCATTGAGGAGGGAACCAGGCTCGCCCAGGACATCGCTCGGAATCTTGTCCTGCCACCTGACGACATGCTTCAGCTCGACATGGAATCCGCAGCAGAGCGTTTCCTGGCCGAAGCAGGATTTTCCCGCTACGAAATTTCCAACTATGCCAAACCTGACTATGCCTGTCGCCATAATCTCCTCTACTGGACCGGTGGCGAGTATCTTGGACTCGGCCCAAGCGCACAGTCCTATCTCCATGGAATCCGGTTTGGAAATATTGCGGATCTCGAAGCCTATGCGGCATGCTTAAACGACAACCGTCTGCCGATGACCGACCGTACAATTCTCTCGGCACCCGAGCGCCAGCGAGATGCCCTCGTGTTCGGCCTGCGTCTTCTTCGTGGTGTCCCCCGAAAGACCGTCAAGGCTGCGGAACGAGATCATCAGATCGACGAACTTGTCGCGAACGGCCTGCTCGATGCCGATCACGATCGAGTACGCCTGACTTCCTTGGGACGGCGCTACGCTGATACGGTAGCCGAGCAGCTGTTCTAAATGGGTCATGAAAACCGGCACATCGAACATGCTGAACGGCAGTAATACTCATCCTCTTTCCTGCAGTTGAGCCTCTACCCCGATTGACAACACGGTCGCAATTAGAGAAGACTACCGGAGCTATTAGGAGGAACCTCATGCCGGTGAATATGGATCCGTCGAAGAAACGGCGTCGCCCCCAGACGACCACCGCCGCAGCTGAGGACAGGCTCGCGGAGGCTACCACGACACCCGCGCGACAAACCTTTGGAGAAGAAACGGAAACGGATCGTGAAAAGGATTTGGCTGATGCCGAGCTGAAAAACCTATGGGATGCAACTGAAGTGATTGACATGGACAAGGTTTAAACTCCTGAGAAGAACATTGTATGGTCCCAGAGAATGCTGAAAATGCTCTTCCAGCGAGGCCGCAGCGAGCGAAAGGTCGAAGCGTGCGCGGTTGGTACGTTGAGGCCTTGAGCGATGCGAGAACGACGCTGGAGGGCTTTTGCAGCGTCCTCAGTAAGGCCTGCTAGAAACTCCGCTCCATGCCGACACCTGCCACGCCACAGACGATTCCCGACATCACCGAAGACGTGCAAGTCGGTTCGGGAACCGGATTCGAGTCTCGTGTCGTCGTCTACAACTGCGACTGTCACACCTACCAACAAGTGATCGAGCTATTTTGCCGGTTTATTCCCAGGATGACCTCGACCAAAGCATTTGAGTTGGCCTATCGGATCGACCATGATGGGGAAGCCATCGTCTTCACCGGATCGACGGAACAGGCGGATGACATTGCGGCAAAACTTGCAGGGGGTGGGCTCAGAGTGGCCGTGCAGTAATCCAGCTCCGCTAGCAGGCTTAGACGCCTCGCCCGATTTCTTCACGGTCTTTGACGCGCTTGATTTGTCCTTTTTCTCCGAAGCCTTGGACTTGCTGCTCTGCGAATGCTTCACGGGAGTCATGTACGCGGAGGTGCGGTTGACCTTCACCAATTGGTCTCCGCTGAGCACGCGGACCTGATACAGCTCGAACAGCTTGCTGATGGCTTTCGTGTCGCCTCGTCTCGCCGCATTCAAGAGCTTGCGGCGTTGATTCATCTCTTCTTCTTCGGTATGCGAAGCAGCTCGTCGTTCCATGCCCATCCTTCCTCAACACAGGCTGACCGACTGATCGGGGCTGCTGTGGCCTCAATACCCCAGTCAGCCGAAAATTTGCCGAAGTATATCAGAATTATGATGATTTTTGGAATATCGAATATTGCACCGCCATGTAAGTCGTCATCCCCTGCGGTGGGATAGAAAGAGGCCGCTGGCTCGTGAATTTCACTCTTGAGCGGCATCACAGCCACCGGTATAAGTATAGAAGTGTCATATTTTTTCTAAGAGGAGATCCATGATGGAACATACACCAGAATCTTCGACCGTCGCCGATGACCCTCAAGCGCGCGATCTCCTACGCCGAGCGTTCGAAAGAACCGCACGGTGGCCAAAAGACTTTACGGGGTTTACGGCTGACCTCACCGTGAATGTGAACGGGAAAGAAACCAGCGGCCCTGTCATCGTCAAGGGTCCCCGCGAGGTATCGGTTCAGCTGGACAATGGCGACATCCAAAAGTGGGCGCAAGAGCAACTGGGCATGATCGCAGTCCATCGTGGACCACGGAGCTTTGAGGAGTCTGATGGGAAATACTCGCTCACGATGGAGGAAGACGGTCACCCGTTCGGCACCAAACTAAACATCCATGGCTCCAATTCCTTCTACCGGGTCAAGGACAACCGCATCACCCAGATCAACCGGAAGATGGCCCATCCCGGCATGAACCCATTTGCCTTTACGATCAATGTCGAGGAAAGCGCGATCACACAGGACCAGAAGAATCTGACAACCAAATACACGGTCTATTACTATTCGCCGACCGACAGCAAACTGACCAATGTAGAAAGCTTCACCGATACCCATGTCCGTGTCGGCTCATCCGACCTCCCGGCCACGAGACGGATTATTACCTACGAGGATGGACAGGTCGTCGTGAAGAATCTGACTTTCACGAACCACAAACTGCTCTAGCCATGGATTTACGCAAAGACTTTCCTCGCAGCATGAAATTCAAGCTGGCAGGCTATGCCCACCTCGCCCGCATGATCGACAAATGTCGGGCGGTGCTTGCCGGGACAGAGGGAGAATATATCTACCCTTGTCCCATGGACGAACGGCTGATGGAGTTTGTGGGAATTACCAGCGATCAGTTCACGGCTGCGGTAAAGGCCAATGCGACCGATGAGGGAGTCGTCAAGTGGTTTAAGCAAACGGCACAAGCACATCAGCCGGCTGAATTGGAAGACTGGAATCAGCAACTGTTGGCACGCGGACCCAGTTCACCTGAAAGTGCGGCCCGATTCAACAAATACCTGGCCGCCATCGATCCCTCACGCACTGGAAAGAAATCTCCACTACGCGGCGTATCCGCGTCCGTTACAACGTCTTCTTTGGCCCGTGCCTAAGGGATCTTTGACGATGCGAGATGTGATGCAACCAGTTTGGCAATGGCCTTATGTCCTTGTTCGTTCGGGTGTCCGTCATGGGAAACCTGATACGGCTGTGCCCCTGTCATGAGTTGTTCTTGCAACGCCGGCAACGCATCCAAATATTCAATGCCGTTCTGTTCAAGAAAGGCCTTGGTAATCTTCCAAACACGCTTCTCATGCTCCGCAAGGCTGCGGTAACTCGCTGAGGGATCTTCCCACAGTGGACGGTATACTGCCTCCTTGGTGGGTATCAACAGAACGAAGAAACGGATGTTTTGGGCGGAGGCAAACTCATTCATTCTCTGCATGGCTCTCAATGAGATCTGCAGCCCTTCTTCAATCCTTGGATCACCTAGATCAAGTGCGGCAAGGCGATACTCGCTTGTAAAAATGGTTTTGAACTGTCCGTCGCTAAACACCTGACTGTAAGCTGGATGCGCGTCTGCAAACGCCTTTGCCTTTATCCACTTCTCCTGAGGCGCGTCGGCGTTATTCATCAAACGTATTCCCTTGGACCAAACATTCAGAAAAATTCCGTACACCCTCGAATGTTCGGACAGTAACTTCATGAGGGAGAAACTGTCAGGCGTGAGCGTGGTGGCTCCCTCAGTTCCAGCCACGGGTTGTGCTCCCATGTGGAACATCCGTGATACACGAGGTCCTAGGGGATCGGACTGCTCTGCTTCTTGCACGCGCGCCTGCACCTGAGGATCAAAACTCTTGAGCCCAGGGAGCTGCCCATTGTTGTATAGGTGGCTGAATGAGTCATAGAGATCATTGCCTACATAAAAAGCCTCAATTATAACTGTCGGCGATAATGCCACAGCCTCGTCCCACAACGCAAGGCTATGAGTAGGCCCATAACCACCGAAGGCCATGCTATATACGCTTTCCCCCGTCAGCGATTCCAATTGTCTTGGCCAGGCATCTGCTGGATCCACACCAGTGCCATATGTTTGAGAATCACCGAGCGCAACAACATGCGCCTTAGCTGGTACGTCCAGGTTGCGAAAGCCCTGACGGTCATGTCCTGGATATAAGGGATTCGGTCTATGTCCGAGAAGGGCATCAGGAACAGCTGGTGGAGGTAGCGATCGTGCAAGGAGCCTATCAACCCTTGGAGACACAAACGCCAAGATGCCCAAACCTGTCTCAAGGAATCCGAGAACTATAAAGACTAACACCACAGCAAAGAGAGCCTGTCTGTTCTTGAGCTTCATACACGATTTATGATGTGAAATTGATCATCGTTCGGATCGACCCATACTGAAGCTCCTCAATCTTGAGACATTTTCAGTCAGTTCAGGTACTCCGTCAAGTGCCACTTTATCATGTGTCGATTTAAGAACTACCGTGACCCAATCGATTCGTCACGAGCGACTTCACCCTCTGATCAGATGCGCAAGACTCTTAAGCAAGGCGAGCGGTGTCAGTAAGTAAGCGCCGGGTATTTGCCAAGGTAGGTTGGGTTTTCCGCCTGCGCGACCATGAAATGCGCCACATCTGCGCGCGAAATAGCCCCCACCCGCATGCCTTCCACAAGGCTGTCCAACACGCGATAGTGGCCAGTCATCGTGCCGTTGGTTAGCCGGCCAGGACGCACAATTTCCCAGCGTGGATATCCGCCGGCGATCAGCCGCTCCTGCTCACTCTTGTCCGCATAGGCTCTCTTGAGAAACAACGTGAAGAGGACCTTCATAGGGATCGAATTGTAGCCCCAGCTGTCGCCTGCCCCAAAACCGGTGAGCACGATGAGTGTTGGAGAGGAGCCCATCTCTCGAATCGTTTGCAACAGGATGCGTGCAGAATCAGAGAACATGGTGGTAGCCAGAGGACTCTTTGTGCCGATCGTCACCAGGATGGCATCGGCTCCCTCGACTGCCGCTCTGACATGGTTTGGGTTTGTCGCACTGCCCTGCACCCTTCGCAGTTTTTGGTGATCTGGAAGCGGAACAACCCGGCGAGACAAAGTACTAACCTCGTGCTCCTTCTGAAGGGCAAGGCGCGTGACCTCAAGCCCAATACCAGCCGAGGCTCCGATGATGGAGATTTTCATGTTATCTGTTTGGTGTAAGTGGCCCAACAAGGCCAGGTAGAATAAGCGCCCTGGATGGTTCGACCCTTAGTCCACCAGGACATTATTGAATCGTCAGGCCAAGATGCTGTTCGATGGTTCGAACGCGCTGCTCCAACCGCTCTACACGTTCCTGAATCTGGCCATATGAGAGTTTGGATGAGCGCGCGTGTTTCTCGAAATTGCTCTTCAAGAAAGGATCGATCCTCGGGCATGACACCGGTCAAGATGCATCTGAAATCCTTCGGCAACAAGCTGGAGTTCGTGACGGAGCCCTTCCGCCAGAACGCCAGCGTGCCGTTTGGAGTCCGCGAGCTCTCCCCGAAGGGTGTCAGTCGCTGAAGCGATGAGTTGTTGGATTTGTGCGAGTGATTCTTGGTCCATGGTTCTCTATAGAAGAGAAGACCGCCGAATTCTAGAGGCCAATGCAGGAGAAGTCAATGAGCCTATTCGATCGTCGGTTCCATTACTTTAGCGGATGGAAGAGACTTAGTTCGAATCACGACTATGGACTGAGGACCTCCCGCCACACAGCAGCGAGGTCGTGGAGTGCTTGACTTCCATCGCCGACATAGACCGAGCCGTGCATGGTGGCCAGCCGCTTGGGCTGCAACATCGCCAACCGGTGCAGCGTCGCATCCGTCAACGAACAGTAGGGGACGTAATTCGCCAACGGGCCTTGCTGATATCCAACTAGCGTCTCCCGACAGCGGTCGATCACATCCGATTCCGTCATCGGCTCGACGTCCCCGTCTTGATGGAAGAGATCCGAGCACAGGAGCGTCCGTTCCTTCTCCTCGAACAGTAGTCCCGCTTCCCAGCAATGCGGCACATGCGGCGTCGCCAGAAAGCGAAAGCGGTACTTCCCGGTCTCAAGCACCTCGCCATCGACCATCCCTTTGGCCGGACGAGGCGCCAGACAATCATCGACGCTCACCATCTTGCCCACCAGACTACACACCACTTCCGACTTCGGAGCCAGTTCCTGCCACTCCGGCACCGTTGCGCATTCATCGGACTCAAAATGGCTGAGCCCGATCCAGCGCAAGGTCTGCGGATCGATGAGCGACGCTACGGCAGCTTTGACCTCCGGAAACAGAGCGCGCGGGCCGGTATGGAACAGCAGGGGCTCATCGTCGCGCAGCAAGAACTGACTGAACTGAATATTGAACGGTTCAACGAAGGTCGTAATGCGGAAGAGGTCCGGAGCAATCTCGCTGATCTTCGCCATGGCGCCTCCTCAAGAATGGAGCCGTGCGATCATACTCACCGCCAGACCGAGGTGCAACATGGTCAAATCAGGTCGGAATACCAAAAGAATGACAATAGGCTACTGACTCAGTGGGATCCTGCGAAGGAACGATCCTGAAACACCATGTGAGATGGGTACTCAACTAAGAAAACATTCAAACAAAAACTCCCGACCCCTTTATATTCATTTGCGAATATGTGGAATTTTCGATCAGTGATACTATTGGCCGGTTCCGCTTACTTTTACTGAATCGGCAGACGTTTGCGAATTTTGAGACGGCGCTTCGCCGCCTTCCTCAGTCATCGATTGCCCACCACTTGTGGACACCACCGTTACTGTCGTTAGAGGCTCGCCAAAGATCTCCATGAACGCGGCCTGAAACTCCACCGTCTTTCTGATCTCTGTGAACACCGGCCAATCTCGATAGCCCTCCTTCTTTGGGCCGACCCAGGGCCCAAGTGCCTTCATGTGTCTAACTACTGCAGGAAAATCCTGTCTCAGTGCTGCGATGCACACTTGAAACTCATCGTTGGCGGCACTCCAATCCTCAGCAACCAAAATCCGAAGGCCTTCCTCATGCAGACCATCCCAGATGTATGCCTACGCCCTATTGACGATGAACGCTCGCCTGAAGTAGTCCGACCCCCAGGTCTTGAAAGTCGCCACGCCAAAATCGGCGAGAGTCCTTGCCAAACGGTACCTTTTCTCGTACAGCAAATCATAGATCAGTGCACCAGAAAAGTGGCTGTCGGCCGCTGCTCGGTCGTCGGGGGATAGCTTCCTCCACAATACATGAGACAGTTTCGCCGCCAGTTCGTAGACGATCTCGTGCGCCTGAGAGAAGTACTTCTGAGATGCACCAAGGACGTTGCCTTTCTTGATTCTAGAGCAATCGCACCCCGCATCTCGACAAATCTGCAGATACTGGTTATTGACAATGCCATCGTTATGGACGAACAGATTGCGCCGTTCCGTCAACTCGATAAAGTCTTTCCAAATCGACAAATCCTTCCGAAGTGGAATCCCGAGCTTGGTCTCGAGCATGTCGAACTGGGAAGAATGGCTGGAACGGAGGAAAGTCTCCACCTCTTTCTCAACTATGTATTCCCTAGCGGCTTCCAGGCTATCGAAAGTCACTAATTCTGAATAGGTCATCTTTCGCTCTGAGGCCCCAAGCGCATCTGGCCTAAGACGATAAAAGGTCTTGAGAGTGGCGCCTACAAATGCATCGAACTCACTGACAAGCGCCACCATCAGACCACGCGGCACAGATACCAAAGCGAGTTGAGAGCGATGCAATCTGCGCTCCAAGCGTCGAAATTCAGTAAACCTGTCTACTGGGATCATGAAGACGTCTTTATCGCCATCAAGCCGTGTAGCCTTGGTCGCTAGGAACTCATCGAAATGCCTTCGCTCCTGCTTGTTCGACTGGGAAATTGCATTCATGGCGAGGATCACGTGGTCTGCCAAACTGTCGATGCGCGCAATAAAGCCGTCTAGGTTCAGCTTAAGAGGATGCGGAGCCTCCTGAGTTTGGATTTTGCCTTGTCCCTTAACCTCAGGACTGCTGGTAGGAAGAGATGCTTCGTTGCTCATCGTTCTACAAAGTACACGCGTCGACTACGGTTTCGCTGCAAGATGCTAGACTACCGTGTTTAGCTAGACCTGTGTCAACTCTGGATCGACAATTACCTATACCGCGTCACATATTTTATGGTCTCTCACGATACCAGTACAATTCTAGGATCCGTCATTTCCCCTGTCCCGCCCTGGCAATTAATTCCTTCAGCCCCTTCAAATCCAACCACCCAGGCACCAGTTCGTTGCCCACGATAAAGCCGGGTGTCCCTGAGATGCCGAGCTCGCGGGCGAGGGCCCGATTCTTGTCGATGACGGCTTGCCACTTCGGATTGCCCATGTCGGTCTCCAAGCGCTTCGTGTCGAGGCCCACTTTCACGGCGATCTTCAAGATTGACTCTTTGGTCATGTCGGCGTGGGAGGCGAGCAGCGCCTCGTGGAACGCTTGGTGCTTGCCCTGTGCTTGAGACGCAAGCGCAGCCTTGGCCGCGAGCTCCGATGGTTCGCCCAGAATGGGCAAGTCCTTATAGACCACCCGCACCCGTGGATCGACCTTCTGGAGTTCCGTGACTGCTGACGCTGCCTTCTTACAGAACCCACAGCGGTAATCATAGAACTCCACCAGGGTGATCTCACCTTTTGGATTGCCGCTGACCGGTGACGCGGGATCGCGCACCAGTTCCTGCTGCTTCGTCACAAGAGCCGTTTTTTGATGGTCCCGCAGTTCTGCTTCGCGCTTGGACAGCAATCCCTGCAACGATTGCTCGATTACTTCAGGATGGGCGCGAATGTAGCGCTCAATTGATGCATCGGTGAGGTCTTGAGTGAGAGTCGAAGTTTGGGCTCCCTTAGTTGTGGTTGCACAACCAGACGCGAATATGGCGAGGATAGCCAGGACACTTAGCGAAAATGGAAAACGCTTCCACATGTAGACACTATTCATCGATAAATCTCCTGTGCAAGTACTGATCACTCTGGCTCTGCTCCTAGCGATACACTTCACGGCGATGGCCGACTTTTACAACGAGGACAAGCAAACGATCATCTTCAACGGCATAGATGATGCGGTAGTCTCCAACACGAATACGGTAGAGCTGATCGGCGCCGCTGAGCTTTTCAGATCCATGAGGACGAGGCGTATTTGCCAGAGAATCGATCTTTGATTTGAGCCGCTGTTGAATCTGTGATGGCAGGTTCCGGAACTGGCGATCGGCTTGGCGGGAAAACTCGATCTGATATAACACCGTTCAGCTCATAAGCCCAGGTCTCGCTTGATTTTCTTCCACGCGACCGTGCCTTCTCGTTTAACACTGGCCAATACCGCACGAGCCTCATCAAGGTCCAGCCGGTCTTCGATCTCTTCAAGGAGTTGCACGTCTTCAATCGGCACAACGGCTGCCATATCTTTACCTCGACTGGTGACCATCACCCGGCGTTTCGTACGAGCGGTGCGCGCAAGAATTCGGCCTAATTGCTTTTTGGCTTCTGCGCTATTGACCCTGGTCATCACGCTCTCCCTTTTCATATCGTGAGTATAGCTGAAGGAAACATGTGATGAAAGTAACCCTCACTCATTCTCGGTATGGACACCAATTCGACTACCGAAACCCCTCCCCGCTTGTCCCGCCGCCGAAGCCGCCCCAGTTCCCGCCGAACCCGCCTTGGCCGGTTCCCCAATATTCCCCTTTTTGGATACGCCGATAGGGGTGCCGTAAATCCGGCCGACTCATCCACCAGAAAAACGAGACGATCGCCGCAGTGGTGCCAAGCGTAATCCAGACTCCGAGCCCCTTAATCCGAGGCCTGGATGGAGGAGTGAACCTCACCTCTTGCGCCGGGGTCGCCAGCGCAACCGCCGTGCGATACAGCCCTTCCCCAAAGTGTCCTCGTTCAATCGCAGGCTGCAGATACAGACGACTCACCTCGTTCCTCACAGCCGGGGTGATGACCGGAAACATCTGGCGTCCCAACGCCATCGCCGCCTGACGCTCTTGCACGGCCACCAACACCATCAGTCCATGTTCCTGCTGCGTCGAGCCGATTTGCCACTTTTCATATAGCGCGTCCGCATAATGCTTGGCCGATGGATAGGGTTTGATGCTGGGCACCGTCACAATCACCATTTCCACGCTGCTTTTCTTCTCAAGATCGATACAGACGGACCGGATGCGGTCCTTCCACTCCGGCTCCATCACTTGTGCATGATCGCTGACATACCCGATGGGGCTGGGAAGAGGCACACGTTCTTTGGGCCGGTCATACAACGAGGCCTGGACATCAACCGCTGACAGCATGACCATCAGGCTCAACCAGCCTATCCCCATCCAGGGCTCGTTCGGTCGATGTGCGATCACGTGATCCGTGCTTCCGCGGTCGTCACGAGCCGAGTCAGGCTCGCGAGATATCGATCCATAAGCCGCGGAATCTCTTTCTGGCCTGGAGAAATCTGCCCTCGCTTGAGTAGAAGCGCATCACGCAGGCCGGGAAGATCGACCGCCAGATAAGCTTCGAGGTCCTTCAGAAGCGCTTCGCCATGCGCAAGTACAGGGCGCTCCAGCAATCGCTGGAGACCACGAAGTACCGGCAGGAGTCCGGTAAGAGACAGCGACAAGAGGATGGTCATTGCTTCTTCAGTGCTTCGTCCCTCCACCAGACGCTGGCGGAGACGGAGAAGATTTCCTCGTAGGCCCTGCAGCACTTCAGCGGCCAAGTACCGAGAATCGATTTTCAGGCCGACGAAGGGATCTTGCCCCCACAGCAGTCGATGGCATTCGTGGATGTCTTGGTATTCGAGAGGAAAGGCGAACGAAGCGGATTGAAGGTCGGCTACTGTGAGAAAGAGCGGGACTACGACATGCTCCTTGCTCCAGCGCTTGTGAAGACTGTCATACTTTTTCAGCACCGAGAGGTCGTACGA
>JACRQB010000248.1 GCA_016222925.1 Nitrospirota bacterium
ACGCGAACACCTGTGCGGTGAAGCAATCGGCAGATCCCGGCCGTGATCACACTTTTCCCCACGTCCGATCCCGTTCCAAGAACAGCCAGTGCCCGTGCCGTCATTGGTGCGACTCCCGCCAAGCCTTCGCTTTCGCTAAACCTCGAATCATACAGTTGGCCACTGCGCGTCCAACAAGCGCTCCGATCACTGTATGGGTTCCGCTATAGATGTGCGACGGACCTTGCCCCTGCAGCTGACAAGCAATCACAACTGCATCCGTACCGGTTCCGGTGGCTGCCATGCCGCCATGACCACTCGGCACCGCATGATCACGCAAGACGCCGGTCTTGGCCTCGGTGGCAACTTGCACGACACCGACCATCGCAGCGTGGGAGAGACTCCCGTTCGTGATGAGAATGAGATTGATCGTGCCGGGCTTGCCCGTTCTGTCGCGATGAGAACGTTGCGGTGGCCATTCTCCCGCACGAACGGCATTCGTGACACCGACCGTCGCAAAACACTCTACCCATAGTCCATCCGAAGCAGCTCGTGCCACTACCAGCCGTGTCATGGGTACAGCCGTCATAAGTCCAACAGTGCGTGCGCGGAGGCCAAGTCTGAAGGCCACCTTTCGCAAGAAGTGGGCGGGATCAGTGAAGGTTTTTGACTGATCTCCAGCCACTGAGGGATTTGCCTCGACCTGGTGATTGAGGACATAGGAAGCCAGTGTGAACCCTCCCCCTTGTGGTGCAGAGGAAAGTACACGTTTCCGACCTTCAAGGTTGATGACCAGTGTCTGCCCCACCACTCGGTACCTGGTGCGTACTCGTGTCGAAGTGCTCTTCATCACGAGACGCCTTGATGGAGCAGGTGAGCGATGGCCTGAACGATCCGGTCATTGTCTTGAACGGAACGCACAGCAAGCCGGATGGAACGGGAGTTCATGCCAGGCACCGACGAACAGTCACGAATCAACAGGCCTGTGCTTCGCAATTGTTCGGTAACGTCACGCGCCTGCCGGCCGCGAGGCAACTCAAGAAGGAAGTAATTCGCCTGTGTCGGCATCACGACGCAGCCGGGCAAGGCAACCAGCAATGCTCTCAACCGTTCACGCTCTCGCTCCATGAATCGCAAACTCTTGCGCGCATGTCCCATATCGGTCACCGCAGCGAGCGCGGCAACTTGCCCCATTGCACTCACTGACCACGGTGGCAGCTGTCGTTGTAGTCGTCGCGTGGTTATACGGGTTGCCACTGCATATCCTACTCGCAGTCCCGGCAAGGCATAGAATTTGGTCATGCTGCGTAAGACCACCACATGAGGCCAGGACGCCGCATGCGGCAAGACAGACCGGTCTGGACAATACTCAGCAAACGCTTCGTCGATCACCAACCAAAGACCCCTTCGTCGAGCAGCTTTTGCTAAACGGGCAATATCCTCGGCAGAGCAGGCTTGTCCTGTCGGACTGTTGGGATGACAGAGCACGATTCCATCAATTGAACGACCATCATGCCTCCCTGCTTCCATTACATGGCAAAGACGGTCGATCGGGATGGCATACTGGTCGCTTCGGTCAGCAAAGAGCGCCGTGGCCTGTCCTCCGGCTCGCACCATTGCGGCAGTATATTCAGAAAAGGTGGGCTGAACGACAAGGAGCCGATGAATCCCCAGTGCGCGAGGGAGCGCCTCAATCAACTCTGTGGAACCGTTACCAACTACGATCTGTTCCGGATCAATACGCCAAAATGTGGCCAATGCCTGTCGCAGATCCCAACAGTTGGGATCTGGATAATGGCTCAACAGATGTCTGAATGCGGTGATGGCTTTCCAGACTTGTGGAGAGGGCCCTAGTGGGTTGATGCTGGCGCTGAAATCAAGAATCTCGGTGGGATCACGTTCCAGTTCTCGGGCGGCACCGTAGATATCCCCGCCATGCAAGCGCGCCCTCAGACGAGCCATCTGATCCCCACCGCCAGAAATACCCCCAGCACCGAAGCTGCCACCATGATGGTTGCCGCCAACGTCATGTCTCTTGGCTCTGCGCTCCGTCCCTCCGAACCAAGGATAGGACGGTCTTGCGCAATACCCTCATAGAAGTTAGTGCCTCCCAACCGTATCCCCAAAATCCCGGCCATCGCTGCTTCAGGCCTGCCGCTATTGGGACTGGGGTGGAGATTGCCATCTCGCTCAAACACTCGCCATCCGTTGCGAATTCGTTCCGGTTGTTGAGTGATGAGACCTGCGCCCAGGAGAAGCAGCACTGCCGAAAGCCGGGCAGGAATCCAGTTCGCCAGATCATCAAGTCGAGCCGATGCCCAGCCAAGGTCGGCATAGTGCGCATCGCGATGGCCGATCATGGAATCCAATGTATTGACGGCCTTATAGGCCAAGGCCAATGGGGCGCCTCCGATCGCCAGATAGAACAGCGGCGCAATCACGCCGTCCGCCGCGCTTTCCGCGACCGTTTCTACCGTCGCGCGGGCCACCTCGGATTCGGAAAGCTCCGCTGTGTCGCGCCCCACGATCATGGCCACAGCTCCACGGGCAGCAGGAAGATCGCCGGCTTGCAGCGGCTCATCCACCGCACGGGCGTGATCCCACAGGTCCCGCGCGGCGAGAGTGGTCGAAGCCAATCCAATCGACAGGGCCGATCCTAGCCACCCCGCGAAACGCTCGGCCTCTTCAATCATAAAAGCGCCAAGACAGTAGGTCATAATCGGCAACCCTCCGGCCAGACAGATCCCTACAATACGAAGGCTGGTACTACTTCGACAGATCTTTCGGACTCTGTGATCGAGCCACGCAATGCACCGGCCCATGATACGGACTGGATGCGGTAGCCAGCGGGGATCGCCGCATATCCCATCAAGCGCAGAAGCGAGAAGGAGTTCGCCGCCGGTCATGGTAACCGGAGCAGGAGTGGAACGAGCAACAGGAAGAGGATCTCGATCACTTCATTCATGGCGCCAAG
>JACRQB010000249.1 GCA_016222925.1 Nitrospirota bacterium
ATCCCACCTGCGTAGCTATCGAGACCTTCCCATTCGCTATGGGGAACTCGGAACGGTCTACCGCTATGAACGGACCGGCGTTCTGCACGGGCTCATGCGGGTACGCGGATTCACGCAGGATGATGCCCATCTCTTCTGCCGTCCGGATCAAATGGAACACGAGGTCAGCCGGGTCCTGGATTTTACATTTTTCGTCTTGCAGACATTCGGGTTTCACCAATTTGAAGTTTTCCTATCCACAAGGCCCAAAGAATCCGTAGGTGGTGATGAACATTGGACCTTAGCCACCAGCGCATTGGAAGCGGCCCTGAAGAGTCGAAACATCTCCTTCCATCTCGATCCTGGTGGGGGGGCATTTTACGGCCCGAAGATCGATATTAAGATCAAAGATGCGTTGGGCCGCTCGTGGCAATGCTCCACGGTCCAGGTGGATTTCAACAATCCAGAGCGATTTGAATTAAGTTATATTGGAGAAGACGGCAAAGCGCATCGCCCAATCATGATTCATCGCGCCTTGATGGGATCCATCGAGCGTTTTTTCGGTATCCTGATTGAACATTACGGAGGTGCGTTCCCGACCTGGCTGGCTCCGGTGCAGGCCGTCGTCATGAACATCACCGACCATCAGCAAGACTATGTGGCGGCCGTTGTGGCGCAATTGAAGGCGGCTGGCTTTCGTGCCGAACCGGATCTCCGGAACGAAAAGATCGGGTTCAAGATTCGCGAAGCGGAAAAGGCGAAAGTCCCGTTCATGTTGGTCGCGGGGAATCGCGAAATGCAGGATGGGACGCTCTCGGTACGAGGCCGAAGTGGGGCAAATTTAGGAAGCAAGACAGTGGCTGAAGTGTTGGATCTCCTGCAAGCCGAGGTCACGCACACACAGCGAGAACTTCAACCCACACATTAAAAAAGAGGTGGCCTATCGTTCCCAAATTGCGTGTGAATCGTGAGATCCGAGTCCGAGAAATTCGTGTCATCGGCCCGGAAGGAGAACAACTCGGCATCCTTCAGACGCCGGACGCCTTTCGACAGGCTCAGGAAGGCGGCTATGACTTGGTGGAAGTGGCTCCTAACTCGACCCCCCCGGTCTGTAGAATTATGGACTTTGGGAAGTACAAGTATGAGTTGAGCAAAAAGGACCATCAAAGTCGGCGCCATCAAAAGTCCACGCAAGTGAAGGAAATCAAGTTGCGCCCACGAACCGATAAACATGACCTTGAAATTAAAGTTCGGCAGATGAAAACTTTCCTGGAAGAAGGCAATAAAACCAAAGTCACCCTCACCTATCGCGGGCGCGAGATGGCCAATCAAGAAATGGGTCGTGCTGTGATGAATTCCGTCATTGAACAATTAGCGCAAGCCGGCACGATCGAATATGCTCCCCGCATGGAGGGACGAAGCTTGATCATGATCGTCGCTCCAAAGAATTGACCAATGAGGACAGTGATTAATCAACCAAAGGGATTTTTCTGATGAAAATGAAGACGCATTCAGGAGCGAGCAAACGATTTACCAAAACGGGAAGCGGCAAGATTGTCCGCCGCAAGGCGGGCAAGCGGCACATACTGACCAGCAAGCGGCACGACCGGAAACGCCGCCTAAGCGGAACAGCAGTGGTGGATTCCACGGTTGTTTCTACATTGAATCGCCTCCTGCCGTATGCATAGACGACGATCGTGTAGTGTTGTGAATTTCAGGACCCAAAAGGAGTAATGAATCATGCCTCGCGCAAAGGGTGGACCAAAAACTCGGCAACGGAGAAAGAAGCGGATTAAGCTGGCATCAGGCCAGTACGGCGGAAAGAGCCGGCTCTTCCGTTCAGCGACAGAAAGCGTCGACAAGGGGCTGACGTATGCCTATACGGGCCGCAAGAATCGGAAGCGAGATTTCCGGCAATTGTGGATCGCTCGCATCAGCGCCGGCGTTCGGGCCCAAGGGCTGACCTACGGCCGGTTCATCAACGCGTTGAAGAAAGCGAATGTGTTGCTGGATCGAAAGGTCTTGTCGGATATGGCGATCAAAGATTCGGCGGGATTTGAAAAGTTGTGCGGCCTGGCCAAACAACACCTGACACTAGCCACCGCATAACCATCCGCTCTAGTAGAATATTGTTTCAAAGGGGAGCCGGCATCTTGTCGTCTCCCCTTTGCTACCCTATCTGCACTAGGGGCAGTCCCTACCCAAGCGCTATCAACTTCGACAGATTCACATCGAACGCCACCACCGGCATGGCGATCTGCCAACGTTCGAGGACTTCTGGATGGACTTCGCCGATGACGCCGACCGGCTTGCCCGAAACGAGGATACGGCCGGCACGACCCTCCAGAAAAGATGGATGCCGCATTGGCTCAAGGCTATATGCCTTACCGAGGTAGTAACACAGCACGTCCAGACAGGAATGGATTTCTGAGAAATGGGTGGTGGCGTGAGCGATCAAGGCGCCTATCACGGTTTCCGTTCGAGACCCCAACTCGTGGGTCCCATCGGGAATCGCCACATCACCGGCCTCGAAAAGGCGATGGGGGTAGAACGCCCGACTCGAAGCGGCTTCGATGCGCAATAATGAGGGCAGCATCCATTGTCGGAGGCAGGAGAAGCTTAGCGACATGACGTTATCAACCTCGACTGTCCTTCCCCATTCCGTCCCTTCCAAACGCATACAACGGCAATACTGATCCGGTGAGCCGAGAATGTTCGAAATGATTTCCTGAAAGCCGAGCCCCACCATCAATTCTCGGGATCGATCGGACAGCTGCTCAATGGCGGATAATCCTCCCACCGTAAATTGCGCCGGCATGACAGGGGTAAACTTGGCATACCCACGACTCATGGCGACATCTTCAACCACATCCATTGTATGCATGAGATCATGGCGGTATGGTGGGAGTTTTGCCTTCACCGACCCCTTTTCTACCGACACGTCGTACCCATAGGCCTCAAGGGCCTGCTTCACGATTGTCTCGCCGAGCTCCTGGCCCAATGCCTGTTCAATCGCTTTCATCCGAATGGTCGCTGGTTTCCCGAAATCTTGAGGTGTTTTGACCCGTTTGCCCAGCACCGTGCTTGTTGGATACCGAACTTCCACCGGCTCGATGGTTGCGCCGCGGTCGGCCAAATTTGCCGCGAAGATGTTCAACGACAGAATCACCATGCGCAGGTCTGTCCCGGTCACTTCAACGAAGAGCTCATCATCACCCACCCGCACCTCTCCGATTTCCCGACTATTGATAATCGGGGGGAAAGACAACGGTTGAGCCTTCGCATCTCGAAGGATGGGAAGCAGACTTTGGACGGCCAAGATAGGCCCATACTCCAACCCCTTGGGATGAACCATGAGAATTTCCGATAGCGTCATCGCCGTTTCCATACCCAGCGGGGTAAACCGCACTTCATCCGGTTTCACCAGCTCATAGGTCACGGGAAAGGTAATATTGCGCAGTTGGTAGATTCCGATGGAAACGGTCTTGCGCTTACGCCCAAAGATGTCGGCCAACTTCTCCTGCGTTTGAATCAGCTGAGCCAACCCCTTCTCAGTCACCCGATATCCCTTGGCCGTACAGGCTGCCACATACGGGCGCACCTGCTCCATGCCGGGCTTCACGATCAGATGATGGGGCGACTTCGGTGTTTCGGCAAAGAAGGCATACGGCTTCAACCGGCCTTGCTGCTTGATGCGAATTTGTCGGGCAATCCCCTCGCAACACCAGAGGTCCGGCCGATTGCTGTCTTGCAGTTCGATACGCAACTCTCCGGTTTCCGGATTGTGTCCCTTCAGCTCGCCTTTCACGAGCATGAGCCACTCTTCCAACTGAGCCATCGGAATGCCACGGTCGACACCGTCCTCACCCGTCAGAAGCGACTCTAAATCGTCCTCGAAAATCGTGATGGTAGGCATAAGTGGAGTTAGAACAGTCCTCTGGTCGTGCGGATCAATTCCAGGTTGTCGGTGAAGAGTTCGCGTATGTCGTGGATGCCCAACGCCACCATCGCCATGCGATCAAGCCCCAACCCCCAGGCAATGACCGGTACCGTGACGCCGAGCGGCAACGTCACTTCGGAGCGAAAGAGACCGGCGCCGCCGAGTTCCATCCATCCCAGGCGTGGATGCCGCACATGCATCTCAACCGACGGTTCGGTAAACGGGAAATAGGCCGGTAAGAACTTTACTTCCTTCGCTTGTGCCACTTCCCGGGCAAACAAATTCAAGAGCCCCAACAGTGTCCGAAAGTTGATGTCTTCTCCCAGCACGATCCCCTCCACCTGGAAAAAATCCGTGGCGTGGGTGGCGTCGACTTGGTCATAGCGAAAACACCGGGCAATCGAGAAATACTTCCCGGGAATGTGTGGCGAAGCAGCAAGCGTTCGAGCCGACACCGCCGTGCCCTGACTCCGCAACACCAACCGTTTAGCCCGATGCACATCAAACGAATAGCCCCAGCCTGCGGAACCAGTCTCTGCGCCGTTCTCATGTACCTTGGCCACACGCGACAAGAACGGCTCATCTACGGCGGTGGTATGACTGGGCTCCTTGACGAAATAGACATCGTGAATGTCCCGGGCTGGATGGAATTGCGGCATGAACAGGGCATCCATGTCCCAGAACTCGGTTTCGACCAGCGCCCCTCGCATCTCTTGGAACCCCATGCTCACAAGTTTGGTTTTGACCGTATCGAGAAATTCGCGATAGGGATGTTTCTTTCCTGTTCCGATACGAGGCGGGCGCAGACTGATGGTGTACTTTCTCAATCGCGTCTGACGCCAACTCCCATCCTTCAACAAGTCGGGAGTCAACTGCGAGACTTCTTCAGCAACCCCCTGCGTCAGCAACTGCGCCGCTGCACCGGCTCCGTCCGGTGACAACATAAATGAGCGGGCCACCCGCTCGTCCACACGGAACGGTTCTTTGGCATTGCCACGTTTCACAGCAAAGTCTTCAATGACCTCCTGATGGGCTTCCGTGAAGCTCTTCAGCTCTTTCGGTGAATCATGCATTTCCCCCAGGAGGGTTCGGAGTGCCTCGGCAGTCGGGCTCGGGCGTCCAGTTGTTTCAATGCACCCTCCCTGGATGATCAGGACCACCCCTTCCTTTTTAAGTCGCCCGACAGCTTTGCTGACATCCGAAGGGTCCAGTCCGCCTTGCGACTGAAGGTCAGGAATGGTCAGTCGTTTCCCGGTGCCGGTGGCTTCCCGCGCAGCCGTCAAGACTCGCTCGATGGGCGAGGCGGTTTGGTAATACTCCTCCCCGATCTTCGTCAGCGAGACGATGGGCGTCACCGTTTCCGCCTGGACCGTGATGAGAGACTTGGCCAATAACCACTCGACCGCCATGCTGAGTTGAGACGCCTCCAACTCAGCTGCGCCGGCCAACTGTTCGCTGCCCAGAGCGGTTCCCGACGGGCGAAGCCCTAAGGTCGTGAGTACTTTAATTTCGAGAGGGTGCAGACTGTCGATGAGTGCGGAGATGTCCACCTGAGCCGCCTATTGATGAACCGCGGCGCGTGACGCCGGCGAGACGGCTATTGCTCCAGCCGCCCGCATGGCTGCAATGGTGGCTGTATAGTCGCGTTGGGAAAAAATCGCGGACCCTGCCACGAGGACCGTCGCTCCGGCGGCCACGATCTCCCGAGTATTTTCCACCTTCACGCCGCCATCCACTTCTAGCAGCGCCTGACTTTTGATCCTGTCCAACAGTGCCCGCGTGTCGGCGATTTTCTTGAGCACCGATGGGATAAACGTTTGCCCGCCGAATCCAGGATTCACCGACATAATCAACACCAGATCGACATCTCCCAAGATTTCCTGAAGCAACGAAAGTGGCGTCGCAGGATTTAAGGTTACTCCGGCCTTGACCCCCCGTTCCTTAATCGATTGAATCGTGCGATGGAGGTGCGGGCAAGCTTCGACATGCACGGTCAAATAGTCGGCTCCGGCATCGACAAACTCAGGAATGAACGCATCGGCGTTGGTGATCATCAAATGGACGTCGAGTGGAAGCTTGGTGACTTTTTTGAGGCTTTCGACAATAGGTGGCCCCACTGTCAAGTTCGGCACGAAATGGCCGTCCATCACATCGACATGCAGCAGGTCGGCACCCGCTCGCTCCACTGCGGATACTTCATCGGCCAATCGAGCGAAGTCCGCGGAAAGAATTGAGGGGGCGATCTGAATCGAATGACCCATTATGTCTTCCGTAAGCGGGCGGCATAAAAGCCATCCATCCCGCACTCATTACCCATGGTAGAGAATGCGCCGCAGATGGTCACAAAGGGGAGAGCAGTGGCGGGAAGCCACGGCGCCACAGATTCACACATCCATCCAGGATAGGCTTCGCAAAAAGAGGTGACGACTCCTTCCGTCTCTTCCGTCTCCGTCGAGCAAGTACTATAGACCAGCACCCCACCGGGTCGCAAGCAGGAAGCCACCGAGGCAAGGATTTCAGCTTGAAGTTTCTGGTGCCTGGCGAACGTCGAACTGTCCTTCCGCCATTTCGCCTCAGGATGTCGGCGCAACACACCCAACCCACTACACGGGGCATCCACGAGTATCCGATCGAACAGCGGCGGTTCCTTAGGGAGGTTCGACCCGCGGGCGATCACCCCGGCCCATTCGGATGGTGTTCTCACATCGCCGATGATCGGCACGACGCTCCGCACGCCCAGCCGTCCGCAATTTTGTCGGAGCAGGTCCACACGGAGAGTCTTCCGATCAACCGCATAGATCGTTCCATGATCACTCATGCGTTCGGCAAGATGCGTTGTCTTGCCGCCTGGAGCGGCGCAGGCGTCCAGCACGGTTTCGCCCGGTTGCGGATCAAGGATCAGAGGAATGAGTTGAGCCGCTTCATCTTCCACATAGAAATCGCCAGACTGGAACCCTGGCAACGCCGTGACAGCCTGGCCGTTTTCCAACACCACCCCGACAGGGCTGATAGCAGTCGGGTGTGCCTCAATACCGGCCTGCCGCAACTTCTCCAAAAACTCTTCCCTGGTGAGTCGATTGGCGTTCACTCGCAGGGTGACACTTGGGGCCGTACTGCTTGCTCGACAAGCCGATTCTGCTTGTTCAAGTCCCATTCGGCCGAGCCACCGCTCTGTCAGCCAAATTGGGATTCCATACCGAATAGATAACGATTGAGCCGGATAACTTGCTGGGTCTGGGAAAGGTGGCGCCGGCACACGAACAAGATTGCGCAGGACTCCGTTCACCAACCCGCTCCAATCACGGCCTAATTGTTTCGCGTAGGACTTCGTCAAGAGAACAGTTTCGTTCACCGCTGCGGAAGCCGGGACGCGATCGAGAAACAGCAGCTGATAGGCGCCAAGCCGCAACAACATTTGAACCATGATGGGCAATCTGTGGAGAGGTTTGGCGAGAACCGCATCCAGTCTCCAATCGACTGTCTCTTGCCGCCGTAAGGTCCCGTACACCAGTTCCATTACCAGCGAACGGTCACGTGGCCGGGGAATTGAGGTGGCTCGTTGTTCAATCAGCGCATCGAGTGCGTCATCAGTTCGTTGACAGGACAAGAGAATAGAGAGCGCAATAGATCGGGGAGAGAGCCCCTGCACATCAGTACGCACCGGTCTTTCGTCAGTCATAGTTGGAACAAGGAGATGGCGACTATTGTGAAGAGAAGAGTTACGCCGTCGATGAACCCAATTGCATACCGGCCGTGACTCGGTGCCCAGCCAGAAATTGGCCAACCGACATGCGTTTCGAATTGGCCGTTTGGATTTCATGGATTTCAAGAACGCCCTC
>JACRQB010000250.1 GCA_016222925.1 Nitrospirota bacterium
GAGCTGCATGCATGTAAGCCTGGTGGCCACACGGCTGTAGTGTTCGCGCATTTTCCTCAGGGGAGGTGGGGTGGATATCGGGGGCAACTCGATAGAGTTTTCTCTCAAGACTAGACATAGTTGCAACGAGATTTTCTGTGCACTCCGTCTGCACGCATGGGGGTATGTGATCAAACCCACACGATCTGTCCTTAGAATAGAATATGGCAGTTCTCATTTGGGCAGAGTGAACGTTAGGGGAGTGTCTGGAGCGGATGGCTGAAGCAGATCCTTCTGGTAAGAAAAGGCTTCCTTTATGCCCCAAGTGTCTGCTTCGAAAACATCGGCCATAAGGAACGCACATACAGCTGTACGGCCTGCTGAGCGATGGGAGATCGTGATGCACCTGGGCACGAGGAGCGGCCTTCCAGTTCAGCAGGCTTGTCGGACGGTGGGAATAGGACAGGTGACATACTATCGGCCTCTTGTGGATTGAGTGCAGCGAGATGCGTCGCTGATCGCGACGCTGACTGCGTTCGTGGTGGCCAATCCGCACTGGGGCTTCTGGAAATGTGTGGCGCGGTTGCAGCTGGAGGGGTATCCCTGGAATCACAAACGGTTGTGGCGTATGTACTGCCACCTGCGGAACTGATTGCCGACCGCTTCATGACCTGGTGTGCGGAGCGGGGGATCGAATTCCGACTATACCCATCCAGGCAAGCCCGATCAGAACGTGTGCATCGAGCGATTCAATCGGACCTACCAGACCGAAGTGCTGAATGCCTATGTATTCGACTCCCTGGGTCAGGTTCGAAAAATCATTATTGACTGGTAACAGAGTTCCAACGAGGAGCAACCCCATGACGCATTCGCGGGCCTCAGCCCGCCCCGTATCAGGCCCGATTGGAGGCCGGAAATTCTCCTTTCGAAGTAGCACCTTGGCGGGGCCAGAGATAAGGGGCTAGTCGTCGGGTGCCCTAAAAAGGCCTCCGTCTGTCGACAATGGCCCCTCTCTCAGTCACGGTTCCGATCCGAAAAGAGTCACGGTGAGGGGGATACCACAGGAGGACACAAAGCACAACGGCTGGACACAAACCCATTGATAGGCTTGCACCTGCCGTTGTATGGTGCGGTCCAGACCTAATGCTTCTCATAAGCCGCGGGTCGGCCGTTCGATCCGGGTCACCGCCACCAAACAACGTCTGCTCGTGCCAGGCATGTTTTACGGCCTTTCCGCCGTCAACTTGGCCGGACACGCATCTCTTGAGTGTCTCGATCTAGCGTTTCTCGTGGACCGCACTACAATCTTTCAAGTTACGAACATCCATTCGGTCTTGCAACAAGCCTATGGTGCCGAGATGAAGGCGGCAATGGAGCGACATCATGCGAATGCACTGGACCAGGCATTTACGCATCTTGAACGGGCCCACATCTTAGGACAATCATTTTCGGTTGCCCATGCGCGGACACACAGGTGGATGCTGAAGGTTGGTTGGAGGTGCCGAGATTTCGTAGAAATTGCCGGTCAACTGCCTCGGATCCTGGGAGCTCTGCTCTTCTCACGAATGTGGGTGCCGATAGGCAATACTGGCGGTGCTCGCGTCCCTCCGTTCAAATCCATGCCTATCCCAGAAGATCTTCGGACCGTACTGGAGAAGTATGGGCGACACTCCGGAACCTGACGAAACTGCAAGCCACTACTCTTCCCGCAAGCCTTCCACCACCGGTTGTCGTGCCGCCCACCTGGCCGGGAAATACCCTGCGACCAATGTCGCAATCACCGCAAGCAGCACGGCCTGGGCCAGTGCGCCGACTGGAACAATCATCTGAATCGTCCACCCGAATGATTGCTTATTGATGACCTTAATCAATAACAGCGACAGCAGCCCGCCACCAATCAGACCCAAGGCAATCCCGACCACACCGAGGTAGACCGCCTCCCATAACACGAGCTGTTGAATTTGCTGCGGGCTGCCGCCGATGGCCCGTAGGGTCGCAAATTCCCGGCGACGTTCGAGGACAGACGTGACCAGCGTATTGACGATCCCCAGCATGGCAATTACGATCGCGATGGCCTCCAGCACGTAGGTCAACAGAAATGTGCGATCAAAGATGTCGAGAATTTCTTTCCGTAACTCAGTGTTGCTGATCACGAGCGGCGGAAGCCCGCCGCCGGCTGCGCCGCTTAGTCGTTCTAGGATCCGTTCTCTCACACGATCGATGCTTGACCCCGCACTCAGGTACACGGGAAATACCGTGACCAGACCATCATGCCAGAGCGACTGGTACAGCGCCCGATCCATGAGCAGCTTCCCCCCGTCCGTCGAATAGTCATAAAACACGGCCACGATCGGGAACCGCGCGGGGCCGCTCGGCGTCAGAATATCAAGCGTCGATCCCTCTTCCACCCCGAGCCGATTCGCCAATACCTCAGAGATGAGGAGACCACGGGTATCGGCTGCCCGTATGAGCTGTTCTGAAGAATCGCCCTGGCGGACAAGATACCGGCTCCATTGGGCATGCAACCGCAGATCTCGTGAGACGATAGCCACCCGTTGGCCGTTCACCTCCACCCGGACATC
>JACRQB010000285.1 GCA_016222925.1 Nitrospirota bacterium
GGGCTCTCCGGGCGAGCCGGCAGCGGTTTGGCCGGCTTCGAGCCAGGGGAGGGCGGTGAGGGTATTCCATTTGGCGCAGCGGCGGCAGCGGCCCGACCATTCGACGGATTCCTGCTGACATTGGGTGCAGATATAGGGGACCACTACGCGCTTCTTGAAGCTGAGGGCTTTCTTCAATTCCACAATGGCCTCTTCGAAATGCTGCTTCCGCAAGTACAGGTTGGCCATGATCTTGTGATAGTCCAAGAGGTGATCCTGAGGACCCTCAATCATCGAAAGCTGATCGAACGCCTCATCCACCATTTCCAGCCGATAATAGAGCTTGCCCAGGTAGAACTGGAGCACCGGATTCTGCGGGTCTTGCTGCAAGGCCTCCTGATAGACCCGAATGATTTCGCTGGGCTCGCCTTGATCCAGAAACAGCTCCTCCAGTCGGTGGAGGATGATCATGCTGCGGGTCCGCGAGTAGACTTTTTTCAAGATTTCGACGGCATCCTTCGTTTTGCCTTCATGGATCAGAATTTCGCCGATTCCGATATAGGCAGGCAGGAAGCTACGATCTTTCTTAATCGCTCCTCTGAAATAGCGACGGGCTTTATCGGGATGCCCACGTTCAAGCAGTTGCCGTCCGACTTCATACATGCATCCGACGAGCAGGGCGGCTTCGGCTTGTTGCTCAGGGGCGGGAAGATTGGCTTTGAGTAAACGATGTTGGATCTCAAGCGCTTCGCTCCACCGCTCCATACGGATATTGAGATTCCGTTTCCGGATGAGCGCGGTCAGATTGTCGGGTTCGATCTTGAGGATTTGCTGAAGTGCCTGAAGAGCCTCCTCGTAACGTTTGGCGTCCTCCAGATCCTTGCCCAATTCCAACAACACCTCGATGTTTCGATCGTCCACTCGTTGCGCATGTTGATGGAGTCGGATCGCTTCAGGGAAGTTCCGCTCTGATCGATAGATATTCCCCAGCCACAGGAGCGAATCGACTCGATTGGGGTCGATCGCCAAGGCCTTCTCCAAGAGCGTGATTGCGTCCAAGGTGCGTTTTGACATGAACGCATGGGTGCCGTCTCGGTGAAGGGTGTCGACCTTCTCTTTTCGACGCACCAGGCGGTTGCTTCGCCAATTCAGGATTAAGTGCGCCGTTTGCTGGAGCCCCACGACAAAGGTCGCAATCACTGCTCCACATGCCATGGAAATCAAGACAAGCGTGACGGGGCTGAGCTCGAACTCCGCGCCGGGAGCGGTATGGATGAGGATCGTCCCTGGATTCAGTTCGCGGAAATAGCTGTAGATGAATACACCGGCGCTGATGAAGAATATCGTAATCAGCAGCTTGAACATGGCCTAGACCATCTTCTGTGAAGTCGCCTTCTGGGTCAGCCGCCCCTTTGTGGCGGCTATCGGAGCCGATGCTTCGCCCGGAACGGGAATCTGCTGTGCATCGCTCCACAGACGCTCAAGGGCATAATGCGAGCGCGTGTCTTGTCTGAACACATGGGCCACGACATCGCCAAAATCGATCAGGACCCACTGGCCCGATGTGGTACCCTCAAGACTCAGTGGCCGTTCACCCAGGCGCGCGAGGACATCAGCGACGGAATCAGCGATCGCGCGTGTTTGTCGGTCGGATTCAGCCGACCCAATGACCAAATAATCAGCGAGTGACGTCAGCGGGGCGACATGGAGGACTTGGACATCAAGGGCTTTCTTGTCGAGCATGGCCCTGGCTACGGCGAGGGCGGTGGCCTTAGATGCGCGTGTGATCGCTCTCCTCCTGATAAAGACTATGACGAAGTATATAAGATTGTACCAGGGGGGGCAACATATTTGCCACGGAGAGTTCGTTCCGAACTCTCCGTCTAATCTCTGAGGCGGATGTTGGACAGGGTGGAACGGCGAGGCAGGTGACTCCCGGATCAGTGGGGCTGGCGATGTCCAGTCTGTTGAGGGCACCGGTGTCTAGCCCTGTCAGTCCATCAGGATCGAGTGTGGGGAGCAGCGACATTCCAGCCAATGCCCGAAAAGATTGCCCCGGTCTGGGAACGACCACGAAATGGCAGATCCGTAAGAGCTCTTTTGGTTCTCTCCATGTTGGGAAGTCTAGAAACGCGTCGAGTCCTATAATGAAGAACAGCTCCGTGGATGGGCCATAGTGGTGTTGTAATGCTCGGATAGTATCGATCGAGTAGGACTTTCCTTTTCGCTGCATCTCGATGTCCGATACTGTGAACAGCGGGTTGTCAGCAATCGCAAGCCGGACCATTTCAAGCCGAACATTCGCCGGAGCCAGTGAGCCATCCCGCTTATGAGGTGGATCGCCGGTTGGAATGAAAAGGACTTGGGAGAGCTGCATGCGCTCATGTACGTGCCGAGCAATGGTCAGGTGACCATTATGAATAGGATTGAAGCTTCCACCGAGTAGGCCCACTTTGAGGGGTAAGTCTTTGGTGCTCGCCTCGCTGAGCGGGCGATGCGGGCTGAGTGCTGGGTGCCGAAGGTCGGGGCTCGAAGAATTCATGACTCAGGCCTAGAGGATGACTAGGTTGTCTCGGTGAATAACTTCCTCATACTCTTGAGATCCAAACTGTGCCTGAATGTCCGCAGTCTTGAGACCTTTCATCTGACCCAATAGGTCGGAGGACACGTTTACCAGGCCTTTTGCGAATTCTTTTCCACCCATATCGAGGCAGCTGACCGGATCGCCGGCTTCAAATGATCCTGTCACCTGGAGGATTCCGGATGCCAGCAGGCTTTTTCCTCGCTTGGTCAAGGCATCCACTGCCCCCTGGTCGAGATGGATCTGGCCGCGGGGGCGAAGCGTAAAGGCGATCCAATGTTTACGACTGGTCAGTCGACGCTCCCTGGCGAGAAAGAGACTGCCACCGGGTCCGCCGCCGAGGACTGTTGGGAGGAGTCCGGCCCGCTCGCCATTGAGCACTAATGTCGGAATGCCGTACTCGCCGACTTTCTTAGCGGCTCGAAGCTTGGTCGCCATTCCGCCGGTCCCTTCAAAGGTGCTGGACACTCCTGCCAGGCGCTCGATATCTTCGGTAATCTCCGCAATCAGCGGAATCAAGGTTGCCGACGGGTTCTTGCGTGGATCTTCCGTATACAGTCCGTCGACGTCAGAGAGAATCACCAGTAAGTCCGCATCGGCCAGGTGAGCCACTTCGCTCGCGAGGGTATCGTTATCACCGACCCTGATTTCGTCGACCGCGACGGTGTCGTTTTCATTGATGATGGGCACGATGCCGAAACCGATGAGTGCCGCGAGTGTATGGCGAGCGTTCAGGAATCGGCGGCGATCGGCGAGATCCTGGTGGGTGAGCAGAATCTGCGCCACGTGAATATTGAGACGTTCAAACGCTTTTTCATAGGCCCACATGAGCCGGCTCTGCCCCACGGCTGCAGCCGCTTGCTTGACCGGGAGGCTCTTGGGATACTCCTTCAGTTCCAACTTTCGGATACCGGAGATGATGGCACCGGAAGAGACCACCAGGATTTCCCGACCTGCTGTTCTGAGTATCGCGATGTCATCAGCCAATCGCTCAATGTGTTGGGGGCGCAGACCTTCCGCACGCGACGCAATCAGGCTGCTGCCGATCTTGATGACGATCCGCCGCGCTTGTCCTAGGAGCTTGTCTCGCATGGCGTCTTTCGTACACGCACGACCTGTTTCCCGAGGTAGGTGATCAAGTCAGCAAGCCCTTGATTCGTGGCGGCGGAAATCGGCAAGCACGGATAGCCGTTGAGGCGACAATAGGTCTGCAGCTGAGCCAGCCGTTCGCTTGTGCTGATCGCATCGATCTTGGTCGGCACGACGGCGAAAGGGCGTGCGGTGAGCCCTCCGTCATAGGCGGCAAGTTCCCGCCGCAAAGTCTCAAAGCTGGCCGGGGGATCATCAGGGGCCCATTCTGAGACATCGATCAAGTGGAGCAAGAACGCGGTTCGTTCGATGTGGCGGAGAAACTGTACGCCCAGGCCTTTCCCCTCGTGGGCGCCTTCAATCAGGCCGGGAATATCGGCCACGACAAAACTTCCTTCGGATCCCAACCGGACAATGCCGAGATTGGGGATCAACGTCGTGAAGGGATAGTCAGCAATCTTGGGCCGGGCCGCTGAGATGGCTGCAATGAGCGTCGATTTGCCGGCGTTGGGAAAACCAACCAGTCCGACGTCGGCGAGCAGTTTCAGCTCAAGCCGCAAGGTTCGTTCTTCGCCAGGAGTTCCGGGAGTACACTTCGTCGGCACTCGATTGACGGAGGTCGCGAAGTTACTGTTGCCTTTCCCGCCTCGCCCTCCGTGGGCGAGGACAGCCGTTTGGCCATCTTCGATGAAATCCACGAGTGTTTCTTTCGTCTGGTCATCGGAGACAATGGTACCAACCGGAACCGTGATGGTCAGATCTTCTCCGGAACGACCCGTGCAATTGGATCCTCCACCGTGGCGCCCGTTCTCAGCCTCATAGTGGTTGAGGTAGCGGAGGTCGAGCAGGGTCGTCAATCGATGAGATGCAGTCATGACGATGTCGCCACCGTTGCCTCCATCTCCGCCGTCTGGACCTCCACGCGGAACAAACATCTCCCTGCGGAAACTACAGATGCCGTTTCCACCACGACCGGCTCGTACCGCGATGTGTGCTTCATCGACAAACATAATCTGTCAACGTTCCGTAGCCTGCTCGGTCACGACGAGTAGGAAAGTATACCCGACCCTGAGCAGAGAGGGAGAGAGAATTTAGCCAGCGTGATCGTAACGGAAGAGGCAGGAAAGCGAATCAGGACTTGGCCGGAACAGGATATACACTGACTTTTCGTCTGCCGCGTCCACCTTCGAACTTGACCACACCGCTCATGGTAGCGAATAGGGTATGGTCTCTTCCAAGGTCCACATTGAATCCAGGGAAAAATTTGGTGCCGCGTTGGCGGACGATAATGCTGCCGGCTGTTACGGTCTGACCACCATAGGCCTTGACCCCCAAATATTGAGGATTGCTGTCACGGCCGTTACGTGAAGATCCGCCGCCTTTGTTTGTTGCCATGGGTAAGTCCTTCTTGTGTCTTTAGGCCGTTGCAATATTCGTAATCAACAGCTTGGTGAATCCTTGACGGTGTCCACGGGTGCGGCGATAGCCCTTGCGGCGCTTTTTCTTAAAAACGGTAATTGATCGGGTTCGTCCTTGCCGCACGATTTCAGCTGTGACCTTGGCCCCGTTAATGAGAGGCTGTCCAAGCAGAATACCAGCGTCACCATGCACGAGACGGACCTGGCCGAGTTCTATTTCAGCCCCGACGTCTCCTGGCAGCCGTTCGACTTGAATCGTTGCCCCGGCCTCGACTCGATATTGCTTCCCACCTGTTTCAACAATCGCGTACATATTCATTCCTTCTCCGAGCGTGAAGAGCGGTTTATTTAACATGGGGATAGGAGAGGTGTCAAGACATACCAGGAGCGACGAGCGAGTCGTTGAGTAGACACGGGCCCCTCTTTAGAGGACTAGGAGAGCGATCGTGCCGACACGTATGCTGAGCGCCACCATTAGCGAGGGCGCGTTTCCGGTATTTCCGCGATACAAATCGGGAGATGGCAACAAGATCATGTCTCACATCAACAAGTTTGTGATCCGTACCTATCATCGGATTCCCGTTCGCTGTGTTGTGTACTATCTGGGCGGAGATTTCCTCGGGAAAGGAACAGTGATAAACCTCTGTCGTAACGGGTTTCGCGTCCTGGGCGATCATCAAGTAGCCCCTGGGATGGAACTGGTCGTCCGGCTCACCCTTCCCGATAAAGACGAGCCGGTCGAAATTCAGCGCGTCGTTGTTCGATGGGTGCGCGGCCTGTTGTTCGGTGGCAAGGTCGTGACCATGAGTCCTGAGGGAGAAGAGCGAGTCGGAACGTTTCTGAGTGCCCGCCTGCGTGCCTATTGCGCCTCCACGTAAGCGTTTCCAGCATCAGCTGAGCCGGTTCGGAGTCAATCGCCGGTCTGTTTGCTTGACCCACGTTTGACCTCACGCTATAGTCCATCACGCCCGCCCTAGCCGGCGGAATTTAGTGCTATCGCTCGCTGGAGATCGTCTTCAATGTTGGAACCGGTTGAAAAGATTTGGATGGATGGGAAATTCGTTAGGTGGGAGGAGGCCAATGTTCATATTCTCACCCATTCGCTCCACTATGGCCTTGCTGCGTTTGAAGGTATTCGGTGCTACAAGGGAAAATCAGGATCCGCAATTTTCCGGCTTCAGGAGCATGTCGATCGACTATTTGATTCGGCCCATATCGGCATGATGGCCATGCCGTATGACAAAAAGCAGATCACCGACGCCATTATCGAAACCGTTCGCGTGAATCATCTCGATGCCTGTTACATTCGTCCGCTGGTCTATATCGGGTATGGGGCGATGGGCGTCCATCCAGGGGAGAATCCGATTCGGGTGGGCATTGCTGCTTGGCGGTGGGGCGCCTATTTGGGGGATGATGCATTGGCCAATGGGATGCGCGCCTGTATCTCATCCTTTACGAGGCACCACGTGAATGTGTCCATGACCAGGGGGAAAATATCCGGGTACTATGTGAACTCCATCATGGCCAAACGGCAGGCGAAGGCCGATGGATATGACGAGGCGATTCTTCTCGATCCGGAAGGTTATGTTGCCGAGGGAACGGGAGAGAATGTATTCATCATTCGGCGGGGCGTTCTCAAGACGACGCCGTTGACGTCGGTGCTTGAAGGGATTACGCGAAACTCCGTCATCCAATTGGCTCAAGAGCGGAACATAGTGGTGGTGGAAGAACGATTCACGCGCGACGAAATGTATATTGCCGATGAAGTATTTGTGACGGGAACTGCTGCGGAGTTGACCCCGGTCCGAGAACTCGACAACCGGCGCATCGGAACTGGTACCCCTGGACCGATGACACGCGCCCTCCAAGACACCTTCTTTTCAATCGTGCGTGGAGAAGACC
>JACRQB010000129.1 GCA_016222925.1 Nitrospirota bacterium
GAGGACATCCAACTCTTGCCCGTCGCGACGGCCATCCACCGTCTCGTGTGTGGCGGACGGCCGATACGTCTCAAGCGGCGCCAGGGTGCGCCTCTTCAATTCAGCGAGAGGAATGATGGCCTCCTCGAAATCACTTTTTTGTCTTTGGTCCACAACGCTCAACAACGCATTGTGATAGAGGCTGAGGTTGGTGCTGCTCACCGCGACATGCGACACCCCCACTGTTGATTCGTCATAAATGGAACTCAGCTGGCCCTTCATTTGGCGGAGGCCCATCAAACCGATGAGACCAATAGCCATCATGCCGACAATGATGATGGAAAACCCTATCAAGATTTTGTGCAGGGCTTTCAGGTCTTTAAACCATGCACGAGGCGACCATTTCCATGTCTTCCTAGAGTTCGCCATGACTCTCCTCCTGCTCACGATTCACGATAGGGCGTACCTTTGTCGACATCATCGTTCCTCATTATGTTGGTATGGCTTCTGGTCATTGGCCGTCCCCTCTATGGAGGCCACTAACCGGGACAGTTCTAATATCGCACTCAACTGATGTTCGGTTTTGAAGAATGCCGAGATCATGGGGCGTCGTTCGGCCCCAGGATGAGTCGAGGGAGAGACCAGATCATCCAACTGGATGGTGCGAATTTCCGGTACATCTTCAACCAGGATGCCGACCTGTTGCGTGCCCTGACGAATCAACACCGCATATTTCGGCATCACGGAGCTGGACACGCCTAATGTAGCCCTCAAATCTGCTGGCGTAAATCGATGGCGAAGGTTTCCTCTCCCAATGCGACGAGACACACCTTCAACGACTCGGTGGATTTCGCCTCTTCCGGGAGTGAGTCTGAATGCAGTTGCGGCAACTCACCTATGGGAATCATCGTTTCGAGACTCCGCGCAGTATCGGCTCTCTCAGCTCAGTGCGTGCTTCACAGCATGCAAGAGCTCCTCTGATTTGAAGGGTTTCACCACGTGTCCGTTCGCCCCCTGTTGCTGCCCCCAGAACTTATCGCTTTCTTGACCTTTGGAGGTGCAGAGCACGATTGGAATGTTTTTGAAGCGATCATCGGTTTTTATATCCCTGCACGCCTGAAATCCATTTCGGCCAGGCATTACCACGTCCAAGACAATGAGGTCCGGCTTTTCCGAGACGATCTTGTCCTCTAATCCATCCGCATTGGAGAACGAGACAACGGTGTGTTGAGCAGCTTTCAGATACGACTCGATTAGTTGCAGTTCCGCGTACGAATCATCGACAACCATGATTTTGCTCATAAACCATTTCCTCTCTCTTTCAAGAAAGATTCATGCTGTTCTCAACGCATCGTCATTGCCACCAGTCTCGTGCAACGCCATCCTAGGGATGGCGAGAATCAGGGAGCATGCGCGAAGCACCTTCACCTTAAAAGTCGTCCGCTCCAGCGTCTTTGATTTCATAATCCGGGTTTGACAATGTGACTCAGCTGCCAGTCTTGGAGGAACATGTGTCTCTGGCTTGAGTGCCCCAATGAACCGGTCCACAACCTCAACTTCTTTTCGTATCGCGACAGAGGACACGCTTCCTAAGATTACGGCAGAGAAACAGCCCCCTCGAAAGGCGCCGTTCCCTACCCTTCAAGACTGATTGGTGCTGTTCTCATGGAGTGTAACGACTTGTTGCTGGTTGGCAAGAAAACGCTGAATATCAACATCCTCGTTGGGTATGGTGGACGTTGATGCGAAGGTCAGAGTCTGTCGTGAGTATGAAGATGACGAATGCTGGAAAGGCTATGTCATTGGAGAAGACAAGACAGATCGAGATTTTTGGACAGATGATCAGCCCACCGATCGATCTCACCCTGCAAACGAGCAGTAACCGACTTCGAGGTATGACTATCGAGAGGTAGAAGTCCTTTCCTCTCACGAGCGCGATTGAGCCAGACACGACGAAAACCAGGCTCATCAAACACTCCATGGATGTACGTGCCCCACACAAGACTGTCGTGCCGAATAGCTCCATCGAACTCTTCTTTGTGCATAGCGGTCGACTGGTGATCGTCCTCACTCGGGAGGGAATGGCGGCGAACTCTAAAGCAGGGACGTTCGTTCACGCGTCGCGTGATGCCCATATGAATCTGATACCCGCGAACCAAGCCCTGACCGTCCGGAAAGAAGTTCGTGGGGTAGGCCTCTATCTGTGCGATATATTTCTTTTTCGCGAGTGCTGTCTCCGTATTCAAGTAGCCCAAGCCGCAACCGGTTCCGCCCTCTTCAACGCAATCAGAATCAATAATCCACCGGCCAAGCATCTGATAGCCGCCACAGATACCGATCAGTTCGCGCCGACCCTGTAGATGATTATCGAGCAAAGGCACAAACCCCCTTTCTCTCAGGAAGGATAAATCGGCCAAAGTGTTCTTGCTTCCTGGAATGATCACAGAGTCGGCATCTACAAGGACGCTTGGTGTGCTGACGTATTTCAATGCCACGTCTTTTTCCGCCGCTAATACGTTGAAATCGGTAAAGTTGCTCATAAAGTTGCTCATGTGGGGCAACAGAATGACGGCAATATTGATGCAGTCAGATGCAAAACTTGTCTGTTGGTGTCTGACCAGATCCAGACTATCTTCTTGGCCAGTATCAGATCGTGAAGAAAGGGCACAACCCCCAACACAGGAATCCCAGTTCGAGACTCCAGGAAGTCCACCCCATCGGCAAACAGTGTGGCATCGCCTCGAAACTTATTGATGATGACGCCGCAGACTCTGGCTCGTTGGTCCGGCTCCAACAAATCGAGTGTGCCGACGACTTGAGCAAACACCCCGCCTTGATCGATATCAGCAACCAGCAGAACCTGAGCGTCGGAGAATTCCACGACAGGCCAATTCACCAAATCCCATTTTCGGAGATTGACTTCGGCGGCACTTCCCGCCCCCTCAATCACCATCACGTCGTACTGCCTCGACAGTCGTGCATAGCTGTCTGTCACGACCGACCAGAGCCGTGGTCGCCCATCAAAGTATGCCGAAGCCTCTTGCTTCTCGAGCACCTTACCGAGGACCACGACCTGAGAACATCGATCGGATTCCGGTTTGAGGAGGATCGGATTCATATCAACATGTGGAGGAAGTCCGCAGGCCTCGGCTTGCAGCGCTTGCGCCCGTCCGATCTCAAGCCCATCCGGCGTGACGAATGAATTCAGGGACATGTTTTGAGCCTTGAATGGGGCTACGCGAACACCTGTGCGGTGAAGCAATCGGCAGATCCCGGCCGTGATCACACTTTTCCCCACGTCCGATCCCGTTCCAAGAACAGCCAGTGCCCGTGCCGTCATTGGTGCGACTCCCGCCAAGCCTTCGCTTTCGCTAAAC
>JACRQB010000265.1 GCA_016222925.1 Nitrospirota bacterium
ATTCAGAAACTCTGAAGACCCATCGGCATGGAGCTCACTGAGCAGACGCCCAGTTCTTAATCTGCTTGTTTCAGAGCGGCATGGAAGAAGAGGAAACTTCTCAGGTGGCGAAAAGAAGGAGCTAAACTGACCGTACACGGTACTCGTGTGGCGGGCACGATCTGCTGAAAACAAACCGACTAGCGATTGACGGCACCCGCAAGCCGAAAGCCCAACGCATGGAGGAGGGCCTCAAGGCTTCGGAATTCAGGATTGCCGCGTTCCGAGAGCATGCGATACAGACTTTCTCGATTCAGCCTTGTTTTCTCGGCGAGCGATGCAACTCCTCCCTGTGCCTCCGCAACATTTCGTAATGCCCGCAAAAACAATTCCGGATCATTCTCTTCGAGCGCAGCATTCAAATACTCTTCAGCTTCCTGAGCATCTCACAGGCTTTCAATAAGATCTGTTTGATAGGCCGTACTCTTTCTCCTAGACGCCTCCTGTAATCACTCCAATACCGCTGGGCTGTTTCAATATCGTCCGTCTGCGTGTCTTTATCCCCTCCGCAGAGGAGCACCACGCCTGTCGTTCCTTCTTGTCCGAAGTACACGCCATATCCTGGCCCATAATCGATCCGAAGCTCCTGTACGCCACCTCCTACGCCATGACAATCGCCGAAGTTCCCCAAACTGACTCGATCCAATCTCACCCGAATTTTGGCGCGGGCCTGGCAGACCTGATGCGGCGAGCAGTGGAGGAGCGCCGGCGCCGAAAGCGAGTCGCCAAAGCCATCAACAAAATCCTGATATTGCGTAAACGAATGGAGCCTGTCGATGACCGCACCTTCAGCGCAGCACGGCGGCAAGGAAGGCCGCGACCCGGTTCCTACTCGATGCCAGGGTCGTGATCAAGTGGCTGTTCCCTGACCGTCCTGAAGAGTCCGATGCCTTTCATGCGTTGCAGATTCTGCGCTTGTTCAAGAACTCCCGGCTGCCAGTGATACAGCCACCCCATTGGCTCGAAGAAGTGGCGGCAGTGACCACAAGGCTGGAGCCCAAGCGGACGCGTGCAGCGGTGTCGCTCTTATTCTCACTGGAGTTTCAAATTTCTAGCGGCATGGACTTGTATCTGAAGGTTTGCGATCTATCCGACTCGCTCACTCAACACCTGTTCGATACTTTATGTCATGCCGTAGCCCTGACCGGGCCAGACACGATCCTCATCACCGCTGACGATCGGTATTACCGAAAAGCAGCGTCAGCCGGGCACATCGAGCGCTTGAAGGATTTCACGTTGCCATCGGGTAGCAAGAGCTCATGACGTACTAGCCGATAGCTCGGAGTCAGAGGCGAAGGGCCTGTGGGCAACCGCCGGGCCCTTTGTGTTTTCGCCCCTGCTGCTTGCTAATGCCTGAGTCCTACGGCCCTGAGCGTAGCTTTGAGGACAGGCGAGGTCGTCGGTTCGATAAAGAGCGACCGGAAGGTACGATGGACCATCTCGGTATGGCGCTGATGATCGACATGGAACAATTTGGCTGCCTTCATCCGATCCTGTGCACCGTACCCCATGCGGACCGCACAGCGCTCCAACTCTTCTGAGCGTTCGGGTAGCGCATGGGTCTGGAGATCATCGACCATCTGCAACTTATGCTCAACATCGCGTAAGAAGAGATACGCGGCGGCCAGCGCATCGCGGTCTTCGGTCGAGAGCAGTTTTTTCTTGGCCAACCGGCTGAGCGAACCGAGAGTGCTCCGATCCAGAAGCGCCGGCACCTTACGCCCGGCCAAGACCTGAACGGTCTGCACGAAAAACTCGATCTCTCGAATCCCGCCGGTCCCCAGCTTCACGTTGCGCTGCGCGTGGCCACGGTCCGACATTTTGGCATCGATCATGTCCTTGACGGCGCGGACGTCTTCCACGATCGCCAACGCGTCCGCGCGATCCATGGTGCGCCCTGCCCCCAACACAAACGGCTTCACCAACTTGAGAAACGCCTGTCCGACATCATGGGATCCGGCGACCGGCCACGCTTTGAGCAACGCCAATCGCTCCCAAACCTGTCCGCGTGTCGCATAATATTTCCGATACTCGACGAGCGAGCGAGCCAACTGGCCGACAGAACCCTCAGCCCGCAACCGCAGATCGACCCGAAAAACGTAGCCTTCCCTGGTGGGTTCGACCAACACCCTGGTGAGCTCACGGGCGAGAATCTCAAAATATTCTTCATTGGAAATGCCGACGCCGGCCGGCTTGGCGGCGCGCCTCCCTCTCGGCGCTCTGGTCTCTCCATCGTGGGACTCATAGAGGTAGATCAGGTCCACATCGGAACTGTAATTCAGTTCATGTCCACCAAGCTTGCCCATCCCCATCACGACGAACTTGGTCTCCACCCACCGTCGCTGCCGATTCTGATGCATGGGAATGCCATATTGCTGACGGAGATCGGCATCGACAATCTCGTAGGCCGCATGAATCAGGAGGCAGGCCAAATCCGACAACGAGCCGGTCGTCTCCGGCACCGTCGAGAGACGGAGGAGATCCCGCACACCGATCCGTAACATTTCTCGCCGCTGGAACCGGCGCAGCGCATCCAGCTTCGATTCTTTGGATGTGAGATGCCCGATGCTTGCGTACAGCGCGCGCTCCATCCCCTTCCGCGTCGGAGGTCGTGCGAGGACATCCTCCTCAGCCAGCCAGTACACCACGGTCGGGTCTCGAATGAGCGTAAAGGTCAAGGCATCGCTGTTGCCGAAGATCACACAGAGAAGATCGAGCATGCGCGGCCACGTGCGCAAGTAGTCGAGAAATGAGGTGCGGGAAACGCTCGTCATCATGCGTTCCCAGTGGTTCAACGCCTGGTCGGGATCGGCCGTTCGGGCAATCGATTCCATCAACAGCGGCAGGATGTCGGCCAGCTGCCGGCGTTGGATCGGGTCACCGGCCATGGCATCGAGATTACGGTCCGCTTGATCGAGATCACGCAGGCCATAAATCGGCGTGGGATCCGGCTTATCTGGACGACCTTCAGTCAATGAGGGAAACGGCGACGCGTGGGGTGTGGGAGTTCTTCGAGGCATGGAGCGGCATTATACTCACGGGTTCCTCTACGCACAATGAAACCATTCGGGTATACTGAAGTCCATGTCCACTGGCGCTCCCGATCGCACCGCGCTGCTCAGCACAGTTCGTCCCCTGTGTCCTGATGTTGCGCCTGAAATTCTTGATGATTTTTTCAACCGCATGGACCCAGAATATTTCCGGAGATTCGAACCTCCGGCGATTGCCGCTCATATCCGCTCGACGGCTCAGCTCACGCCGGAACGCCCCTGCGCAATTGCCTTCGCCGAGCAGCAGGAC
>JACRQB010000130.1 GCA_016222925.1 Nitrospirota bacterium
GGCAGGGTATCGGGTCTTGGCGCCCGATCTCCGGGGATATGGTAGTACCACACGACCCACGGGCATAGACGCCTACCGAATTGAATCCTTGATGGACGATGTCACCGGACTCCTCAATGCCGCGCCGGTTCAACGCGCCATTCTGGTCGGGCATGATTGGGGTGGAATCATCGCCTGGTACTATGCGATGCGGCACGCCGATCGCGTCGAAGCCTTGATCATTGTGAACGCGCCACACCCCGCCTGCTTTGAGCGGGAAGTGCGGCACTGGCGGCAATTGCACCGTTCTTGGTACATGGCATTTTTCCAAATGCCCTGGCTTCCGGAAACGGTATTGTCTGCCGGTCATGGCTATATGATCGGTGAGATTTTTCGGCGCATGGCCGAGCAGATGCCGGATGATCTCATTCAATTGTATCGACGGCAAGCCTGCGAGCCGGGAGCACTCACAGCCATGCTGAATTACTATCGCGCGGCCCTACGAGGCGGCGGGGCATTGCGTCAGCGAAGGTTGGGCTATCCTACTATTCACGTCCCTACTCTGGTGATCTGGGGGGTGCAAGATCAGGCACTCGTTAGTCAGAATCTTGATGGGCTGCATGATTTCGTCGACGACCTGACGGTGGTGACGGACGCCGATGCCGGACATTTCCTGCATGAAGATAAGCCGGAGCAGGTCACGCGCGACATGTTGATGTGGTGGCAGAATCACGAGCGGACCTGATTCATTGACGCAATAGCTGACCTTCCTCATCGAACCGCCATACACCTTCTCCTTCTGATGTGCGTCAACGCGCAAGCCCCTTTCGACTGCGTGCCTCCTCATGATTTCACCGTTCTCCATGCGCCCAATTCCCGCCATGTATGGGCCGAGTGAAAGCCTCCTCAGTCTCCGTCACTTCTCACTGCTGTCTTATCCCGATGAAAGTAGCCAAGTTGTTGACCAATAAGACAAACGCGTTAGTATGCAATTAATTCCTTCTACGTCATTCACAGTCCGAGGAGATGAGGCGCCCATGAGAGAAGCGACGACAGCCACGGCGTCGCCTGTCGACACAGGATCCGATCGACGAACCAGAGTCCTCCTTGCGGTAGCCTGCGTGATGCTGGCAGGCCTGATCTATGCCGTGGTGGTACGGGACGAAGCCGTTCCTTGTCCAAACGAACTGATCGGCGCATGGGAAACATCGGCGAAAGGATACGAAGACGGCATGTTGGTATTTACCAAGACCGGCGTGGCCTTCAGCGTCGGAGCCGAACACGTGGATGCGCAAGCCGTTCGTCGACTGGAGGTGGTTCCCGATGGATCTCGTACGTTGTACACGGTGATCTACGGCGACTCGAGACGCGACGAGCAAACCTTATCGTTCTACTACCACACGAAGGAACAGACCCTCACCTTCAAGAACCAGTCGCATCTCGTCTGGACTAGAAAAGCGATGCAATCATGAAGGGAGTGTTTCAGCGCAGCAGAAATTGCGACGCAGTTTCTCGAGTTGAATGGTCGGATTTGGCCCTGGTTGATCATCACGTTTCTCGTGTTGCTCCTCCATTCCATGTACTTCATGCATCGCATTGCCGGCCCGCTCTATCGTTTTACGGCACTCTTTCGGTCGATCGGAACCGGTCAATTGCATCAGCGGGTACACTTGCGGAAGCACGACTACTTGCATCGGGAGGCACAGGCCTTTAACAGCATGCTGGATCATTTCGAGAACAAGATACAGGCCATCAACCTGCAGTCTGCACTCGTGATACAAGCCTACGAAGCCGTCGTGCGGGGGATTCAGGAGCAGGCTTCCGACCAGATCGCTCCTGCTCTTCAGATGCTCGATGAGGAGATGAGACGGTTCAAGACTTGTCTGGAAGAATATGAGCTGCAGACACAACCACAGCACAACCAACGGCGGTTCGAATGTACCGAGTCGAGTGATTCGAAATCCTTGAGCACTGGCGAGGCTGCGTAATCATGGGAGAACCACTTCGAGCGACAAGCCCATCCAACCAACATGCCGACACTCCAGCCGACAGCAACGTTTCCAAGGATTTCCCCGGCCCACGTCCGGCACTGGTGTCAGTACCATCGCAAGACGCGCGAGCGAAGCCGAGCGGCGGTCGCACGCACAAACGCCGATTGATTGGCTTCGTGCATCCGCTCCAAGCGCGCGTCCTGAGCCACGTGATTGCGTATTCGCTGATTGTGTTCGTGCTATTGGCCATCCCGGTTTTCAAACCACTCATGCAGTCGCTCGACAATCCAGCCCTCTCCTGGCAAGAGCGCGCCGTGGTGGCCAACGATTTGCTCAGTCTGCACACCAGATTCTGGCCCTGGGCGCTCGGCGCGAGCATCGTGATCCTGATCCATTGCATTCATTCCTTGCTGCTCATGCAACGTGTCGCCGGCCCCCTCTATCGTCTCACGCGGGTATTTCCCCAAATCGGTGACGGGAACTTATGTATTCGGGCCACGTTTCGAGAAGGTGACTACCTCGTTCCGGAAGCCGATCTCGTGAATCAGATGACCGCCCAACTGCAAACGAAGATCAACACGCTGAAACATGCGCAGGTCCTGCTGGCGCTCGACAACGCGCGATTCAAAGAAGTGGCCGTCATGAAGAACGATCCAGCCTTGATAGCTCTGGCCAAGCAGATGGAGCAGAACCTGGCCGGACTGAAGACCTCCCTCGATACATTTAAAACCTACAGCGGGTAGACGATCAGGATGGGAAACGAGACCGTGTGTGTCATACGAAAGCGCCCATCTTGGGCGACGCCAACGTCATGGTCTGCGCTCAAGCAGGCGGAAGGCTTCACCCTCATTGAACTCATACTTGCCGTCACGATCGTTGGGGTGCTGGCTTCCCTTGCCGTTCCTAACTATCTCGACTTTGTCGAAAAAGCCCGTGTGGCCAAGACCATCTCGGAACTCCACGGCCTCACAAAAGAAATCAAAGGATATACGCTTGGCGCCGCACAGTATCCCAATTCACTCGCGGACATCGGGACCATTAATGACATTGGAAGTTTGGCCGGACTGAAATTACGTAAGAAGCACAGTCCTCAAGTTATTCCTGCCGCCGACTCCCCCTTCACACGTAGTGATGGGCATATTTCTCTCGCCGTTGATAAGGGGGACTATCAAGATCTTCTCCATTTTGTTCAAGGGGCCGGTGGGGGCAATGGAGGCGGGGGTGGAAACGGCGGGGGGAATGGAAGTGGGGGCGGCAATGGTGGTGGCCCACCTTGTGGCGGTGTCGGAGGAGCACGGAAGGACCGGTTCCTCGTCCCAATCAACTCGGACTTTGATATCTACAGCATGGGAAAGGATAAAGACACCGTTGCCCCGCTGAATCCACCCAAGAGCCATGATGATGTCATTCGCGCGAGTGACAAAGACACCGTTGCCCCGCTGAATCCACCCAAGAGCCATGATGATGTCATTCGCGCGAGTGACGGCGGATTTTACGGTTTAGCCAAAACCTTCTGACGTATGGAGCCCATGCAGGCGACCTTCTCCCACTCCCTCTTCCACAGCCGTATCGCGCGTCGGATTCTTGGACTGTTCGTGCTCTGCGCCCTCGTGCCGACCTCCATTCTCGGATGGGTTTCGTATCGCCAAGTGACGGAACAACTGATTGTCCAATCATCGGCCAGGCTGAAACAGGAGAGCAAATCCCAAGGAATGGTGCTGTATAGCCATCTTCTGACGTTGACGGCCGATCTGGATCGGATCGCTTCCGAATTGCCGAAGGATGGAATCGTTCTTAAAGACATGACCATCACGGCCTCGGTGAAAGAATTGGGGCGGCGATTTCAACAGATTCATCTTCTAGCGGCGGGTGGTTCCGGCCGCCGTGGGCTCACCCAGGCGCAGATCGCACATCTTCAGGAAGGGAAGTCCTTGTTGGAGATTGATCCTTTGCCGGACCACCTCCCTCAGCTCACCCTTACTCGCAGCGTCAACCCAGAGCGATGGGAAGCTGGGCTTCTCTCCGCTCATATCGATGCAACATCATTGTGGAGCACCCAGGTCAAAGAAATCCTCCCAGGTGATACGGATCTCATCGTTGAAGACGGTCAGCGACACATCCTGTACTCGACCTTTCCCCAACAGGTTACGCTTCCTGATCTTCGCAGACATGGCATCACAGCGCCGATGGGAGAAGGAGTTCTGTGGCGGTTCGGTAAGCAAGAGTATGTCGCAGGGGCTTGGACCATGCCGCTCCGGCACACCTTTCTGATTGAACCGTGGGTCATTGTACTGAACCAAACCCGGGAATCGGCGTTGGCTCCTGTCGAGCAGTTCCGCCACACATTCATCCTCGTGATCGCATCCGCCTTGAGTGGGGTCGTCCTGCTCAGCCTGTCGCAAATCCGTCGCAGTCTCCGACCGGTCGCACTCTTGCAGGAAGGCACTGCTCGGCTCGCGGGTGGCGATTTCACGACTCGCGTCACCGTGAATAGCAACGATGAATTCTACGATCTCGCAGGCTCATTCAATAGTATGACCGGAAAGCTCAGCCAACAGTTTCACATGTTAGAGACCATTTCGGCGATCAGCCAAGCGATTCTTTCAAGCCATGAACCAGCGGCCATGATCAAGATCGTCCTGTCACGCATTACGGACACGATCACGTGCGACGCCGTGGGGATGACCTTGGTCGATCCTGAAGAGGAAGGCTCCGCCGTACTATGGGTGCGTGTCATTGACGGTCAATCAGATCATGAGTCGCAGGCCCATCCGTGCCAGTTTTCCGACGACCATCTCGCCGCCATGAAGGCCCACCCCACCTACCTCATTGCCGCGACCTCTACTCTGCCGTCGTATCTGACGCCGATGCTGAAGCCGGACCTTTCCCTCTTTGTCACGTTTCCGATCATCGTGAACGAGATCGTGGGCGGCGCGCTGGTGCTGGCGTATCGCCAGAGACACAAGCCACCGGCCGACAATCTGGCCCATGCCCGTCGCCTGGCCGACCAGGTGGCCGTGGCTTTGGCCAAGAACCAAGCGATCCAAGCGCAGGTGCAGGCGCAGATCGAATTGATTGGGGCCGTCGACGACAAGCATCAGGCAGAGGAACGTGCGACGATTCTCCAATCTGCAAATCAGTCGTTGGAAACGAAAGAGGAGCGCCTGCGACATCAACAGAGCGCCATATTGGCGTTAGTCCAGGACCGCACGGTGTTTGAGGGGTCTCTCCCGATCACGGCTAAACAGCTGACCACCCTCGCTGCTCAGGCTTTGATCGTTGATCGAGTGAGCGTGTGGATTTTGGAAGCTCACACGCAGTCCCTGTACTGCCTCGATGCGTACGATCGACTGGCCAATAAGCATGCCTTTGGCGGAAAGCTGGTCTGCGCACAGTATCCCATCTATTTTGAAGCACTGAGCCGCGGACCCCTTCTCGCTGCATCACAGGCGCAGCAAGATCTGAATTTTCGAGAACTGGTCACTGGAATTCTCGCACCTCAGCAAATCGGTGCCCGAATCGACGCGCCGTTTCAGACCCAGGGCAAGTTGACAGGCGTCATCACCATAGAACATGTCGGCTCGTCTCGAGACTGGGCACCGGATGAACAGCAATTCGCGCAGGCCTTGGCGAACTTCATGACGCTCGTGTTGGAAGCTGCGCGGCGGCGTGAGTCTGAGGAAGCCCTCGCCCTTGCCAAGATCGCGGCGGAAGATGCGACCAAGGCCAAGGCGGAGTTTCTGGCGAATATGAGCCATGAAATCAGGACGCCGATGAACGGTGTCATTGGCATGACTGACATTCTCGCCCGCACTCCCCTATCCGACACGCAACGACATTATGTGGAAACGATTCACAACTCCGGCGACACGCTCTTAACACTGATCAACGACATTCTCGACTTTTCGAAGATCGAAGCCGGCAAACTGAACATCCAGTCGGTGCCGATTGATCTTAGAGATATCGTCGAGCGAACCGTTGAGCAGTTAGCCGAGCGCGCACAGCGCAAACACCTTAACCTGTCGGTGGAGTACGATCCAACTCTCCCAAGCGCAGTGATGGGCGATCCGATCCGAATCCGACAAATCCTCACCAATTTATTGAGCAATGCCGTCAAATTCACCCAAGTCGGCGACGTGAGTGTGACCGTGGCACTCGATCCGTCCCTTTCCGGTGAGGGGACTCCACGTAAGATCAGACTAGCCGTCACGGACACAGGATCCGGTATCAGTGCCGAGGGCCGGGCGAAACTCTTTCAATCTTTTTCCCAAGTGGACGGTTCTTCCACCAGAGTCCATGGAGGCACCGGCCTGGGACTCAGCATCTGTAAACAGCTGAGTGAACTCATGGGGGGAGCGATCGGAGTCGAGAGTGTCCTCGGGCAAGGCAGCACGTTCTGGGTCGTCCTCCCATTTCCGCTTCAAGCTGGAACTGTGGTTGAGAACCAGGCTGACCCCGTATTGGCAGGTGTGCGGGTATGCGCTGCCGTCAACCACCCTGTGACCCGTCGGATTCTGGCCCGCTATCTCACGCACTGGGGCCTTTCGGTCAAAATGGCCGGCTCAGGCTCGGAATTTCTTGAGTTCGTCATGAACGAACTCGCCACGAATGGCGGGGAGGTGCTGGCCCTCGTCGATGAATCCTGTGCAGACATGACCGACCAGGAACTGTTGCAGGCGCTGACCTCCGATTCGTCACTGAGCGAAGCCGGCATCCTCCGCTTGGTATCGTTCACGCAGCGGGCGGATGTTGAACAAGACCCCGCATTCAGTGGGATGCACGTTGTCACCAAGCCACTCCGTTACCAGGCCCTGCGTTATGGGCTCATACATGGGCTGACCAACACATCGGTGATGGCCTCGCAGACACAGATTGCGCCGACTTCGGCCCAGCAGTTGTACGGACACGTGTTATTGGCCGAAGACAACCCCGTCAATCAAGAGATCGCCGTCCTCATGCTCCAGACCCTGGGTTGTACTGTCACGGTGGCTCTGAACGGCCGAGAAGCGGTGGATCAGGCGACGAGAGCCGCCTATGACCTCATTCTCATGGATTGCCAAATGCCCGAGATAGACGGTTTTGAAGCGACCAAGGTCATCCGTGAATGGGAAACAGCTGGATCGCGGTCCGCTATTCCAATCATCGCGCTCACGGCCCATGCGACACCTGGTGATCGCGAACATTGCTTAGCCGCCGGCATGAGCGACTATCTCTCAAAGCCCTTCTCCATGGAACGGCTGCAGGCTGTGCTGACA
>JACRQB010000131.1 GCA_016222925.1 Nitrospirota bacterium
CAAGCCCCAAAGATGGCCTTATCTTGGAGTCCATTTGGGCTTAAGGGTAAAGGAGCCAGTAGGACCTGCCTGAGCCTGGAGTGGAGGGACGAGCAGCGCGATGGGTACGCCGTCGAGAGGTCAAAGACAAGAGGCGGATCTGTGCCGTCTTGTTAGAAATACGGCTCTTGATTCATCGTGCGCCGGCATATTAGTTTCTCTCTGCTGTCAAGGGAACAGCCGCTTAGCCATTCCGAGCCCGTCGAGATGATGATTCCTCCCACAACCGAGCACCTTGAGATCGCACTCAACACCTCCGCCGGTCAGATTGCCACCGCTGTGGAGGTGCCGACTGGATTTGTGCCGGTTACGGCCATCGTTCCCTTGATACGTCGTTTTGGAGAAGAGGCCCAAGCGCTTGAAGTGGCGCGTTCTGTTGAGGCGGGTCAACCGCCTTCGTGCCACAAGGGATGTGCGGCTTGCTGTCGTATGTTGGTCCCCCTGTCGGCCCCGGAAGCTTTTGCGCTAGGTGAATGGGTCCGCTCGCGTCCGACTGACCAACAGGAGCGCATTGCAGCCCGGCTCGTGGAAACGAAATCTCGGCTGCTTTCACAGGGGCTGTGGGCACGACTCTCAGAGCTCTGCAATGCTCCGGAACAGCCGAGCGATGATGCCCTGGAAGTGGTGAATCGCGAGTATTATGCTCTGCGACTGCCATGCCCCTTCCTGGAAGAAGAGGTATGTACGATCTATGAGGCGCGTCCCGCGGCATGCCGGGAGCTGCTGGTGAGCTCGCCTCCCGAGTGCTGTGATGACCTGATCAACAATCCCGTGGACCCAATTTCAGTCCCTATCCTTGTCAGCACGGTGCTGGGGCTTCTATGGCAAGAGCTGACGAAATCTCCGACCAGATTGATCCCACTCCCGGTAGCGCTCGATTGGGCGAACGGTCATGAGCAAGAGAATCAGCAAACGTGGAAGGGCGTCGAGTTACTCGATCGCGCACTGGACAAGACCTGGCGTTTCTTAAGCCAATCGATGTCTCGAAGCGGCCAAGATTCTGTCAACTAATGGCCGAGATCAGCAATATGCAGTGTGAATGAAGAGGAGAGATGGTATGCAGAAGCCTGTTGTGGTGTGCTTAGACTTGGAAGGGGTGCTCGTGCCGGAGATCTGGATCAATGTCGCGCTGAAGACCGGCATTGAAGATTTGAAGATCACGACACGCGAGATGCCTGATTACGACAAGCTCATGAGGCAGCGGTTGAACATTCTTGATCGACAGGCGTTGAAGATCAGTGACATTCAAGATGTGATTGAACAGATGGGGCCGTTAGACGGAGCGACTGAGTTCCTCGCATGGCTGCGGGAGCGTTGCCAAGTCATCATTCTGTCGGACACCTTCTATCAGTTCGCCCAGCCACTCATGCGACAGCTTGGCTTCCCAACTCTCTTTTGCAATCAGCTGGAGATCGATGGAAGTGGCCGTATCGTGAACTACCACATGAGACTACAGGATCCAAAGAAGCATGCCGTAGCGGCCCTGAAATCCCTGAACTTCTTGACGATGGCTGCTGGTGATTCATACAACGATACGGCCATGCTGGGCGAAGCCCACGCCGGATTTTTCTATTGCCCTCCCGAGCATCTACCGAAAGAGTTCCCTCAGTTTCCCGTGACGCAGACCTACGGCGCACTTCAGGAGCGGTTTGCGAAAGTGGGCCAGTTGGTCATGAAGTCTGGTTGGAGGTGGGAAGCGATCCCGACCCGATGAAGGGTACGGCGAGGGTAGCCTGAGTCGGTTGCACAATTGTCAATTGATCGTGTAAGGATGCTAGAAAAGCTCGTCCAGCAAGGCCGCAGCGAGCGAAAGGCCGAGGCGTACGCGGTTGGTACGTTGAGGCCTTGAGCGATGCGAGAACGATGCGGGAGAGCTTTTGTAGCATCCTTAGTCTAGAAGTTGATCCAGAGCTGGGCATAGGCCCAATCTTGCCCGACGGCTCGGCCCCCCAAATTCCGTGAAATATAGGCACCAGGGAACAGATGGCCATAGCCGCCTTGAAAAGCCACCATGCCGCCCATGAAGAAGTGTGTCCAGACGACATCGACTTCGTCGCCGATATGAGTTTCCGTGTTGTCAGGTTGTGAGAACACGTAGACTCCTTGGCTTGCAGAACACGTAGACTCCTTGGCTTGCCCGGTACCAATTGTCGCGAGCATTCGCAAGGTGGATGTTTGTGTACCAGAGTTCGATGTGGTCGTTCGTGGTCGGGCGCGCTTGGAAGTTCCCTGAGAAGCTCATCATATTCTTCCAGGCTACGACATCCATATATCCCATGTGAATGTGATTCGTTGGGAAGAAGTTTTCGAACGTATTGGCGGTCTTACAATCGCCGTAGGCGGCGTTTAACGTACAATTTGCCCGTCCGTCACCGGAGGCATAGTCGAAATTGAAGGCGATGCGAGGTTTGCCCGGTAGGTTGAAGGCCGTATATCCGATCCAGTTTCTCGTTGCCCACGCATTGATGTGAAGACATTTCCCCTCTCCTCCAGGGTCACCACAGAGGGCGCTCGCACTAGCCGCTGTGTCTCCCATTTGGCCGAATTGATACACCACTTCGCTGGAAGCATCAAAATAGCCTTTTTTCATGGCCACTCGTGTCCCGACGGTATGGCGGGTTTGATTGCCGTGCTTCGGGGTACCTAGCCCTTGGGAAGAAATGTCTCCTCCGCCGAGGTTGCTCTTGTAATAGGCGTAGAATGGTTCAATCAAAAAACCCGGGACTGTCTTGATCTGGTTGTACAAGATAAAGAGGTCCGCATCCCCGGCCGCGTTTCTTGCTTGACCTGTCCCTCCGATGTTCGGGTTTCCGCTCCCGAGGGCCGCCCCTTGTAAGAGGTCCGTTTCTGCTGTCCGAAACCAGCCAGCATGGGTATCCATGATGCTATGGCTATACTGCACCATGACCCCGTCAAACGAGAAGCCTGTGTTGGCCCAATCAAAGTGGCCGAATAAGCTTTGGTCCCCGAAGACGAGATACTGACGACCGGCCTTCACCCCCAAACCTTGAATGCCGGCGAAATTACGGATCAACATATAACCGGCTCGTACGCCCAGTGAGCAGACGGGTCTTCCTCCCTGGCCTGGCGTAGAACCGCATGTATGGATAATGGGGTCTCCGTTATTCCCCGCGCCTCCGGCGCCGACGGGCGTGCCGTTTCCACCCCAGGTACGAGAATCAATCAGTTCGAGGTAAAAATTGACATCCGGAGACAGGTCATAGCCGATACCCAGTCGGGTCATCTGCTGGACGAATTGATCATTTGCTTTACCGAGAAGGTTGTTGGGCGCAATGCCGGGCGCATTACATTGTCCAGCCGCTCCAATCCCGCCGCCAAAACAGACGTTGTTGCGGTATTCAGGCCGTACCCGAAGATCGGCGCGCATCCAGAGGTTGCGAAGGTCAAAGTTCCTGCCAGTTTTTGGGTCAAACGGTTCGTAGGCTTCTTTTTGTGGGATACCGCGACCGATCACGATTGGATTGGTGATCTTTTCGCCTGGCGGTAGTTCGAAGGCGCTTTGGGCTGGACTGCAAAAAGCAATGAGCCCGACCGCCGCCATCATGGCCGTGAGGAGAACTGTCTGCCACTGTTCCTGTCGTGGCTCAGGAGTCGTGCTTAGGGTATCCATACTCTGAAAAAGAATTGAGTCGACTTGCGCAGGTCTTTCAGCACGAGGGGGACAATAGAGGGGAATCTATATAGCCCGTCTGCTCTTCGTGAAATCACTGCACTGATCATGTGTGGTTATTTTATATCTGACCCAACTTGCTCATGGGTGTGGGGGCCTTCTCCGGAGGCGTACCCGCAGCTGTAATTTCCTCTTCGGCTTCTTTGAGAGAAGCTTGAAGGTCTTGTTCGACCATTTTGACTTCTTGCTGAATCATGTTCAACTCTGGTTCTACGGACTTGCGAAGGTCCTCAGCCGTATCTTTAAAACCCTTAATGGCTTTGCCGACTTGGCGACCGACTTCAGGGAGCTGTTTGGGACCAAATAGGAGAAAGGCGATCACCAGAATAATTAAGATCTCGCTGGCTCCTAATCCAAACATGAGTCACGGTAGTTAATGGTAATGCTGTTAATCGCTTGCTATCCCGTCGTCACAGCACACTCAGGCGTATTACCCTTGTTTCACCTGGCCCGATTGCGCTGCTTGGGGAGCGGGTGATGGTGAGGCTTCTGATTGGGCACCGACCTGATTAGTTGTAGTGGCCTGCGAATGAGCCTGCTGAGACTGTTCGGCCGGTGTGA
>JACRQB010000050.1 GCA_016222925.1 Nitrospirota bacterium
ACTCCAATCTCATGTATAATTACGGCTCATCCAAAGAAGAAGGAGTACTATGCTTCCATCGTTACAAAGGGCCGTCACCAGCTTCTACAATTTGATTTACGAAGCCCAGGCGTTTGCTACCGCAATGGCACGAATCGATACCGCGGAGCAGGAGCATTACGCCGGACGTATTGAAGGCCTCAATTGGGTCCTCGACCGGTGTCAGGAACTAGAGGATATGGACACCAACCTGACGCCAACGTCCCTCCAGCGTATTCTGGGGGAAGTCAAATCAGATTTGGAACATGAGCTATCCGTCCAGCGAAGAGAAAAAGGACGGCGAGCCGATGGACGGGAGGAAGCCCTCAATTTCGTTGCAGATTATCTTTCAAGCCTTATCACAGCAACCGAAATCGAGTCTGCTAAAACCACCGTCTAATAGGGTCTCCTCTAGCAACAAGGGCCGTGCCTCTCCTCGCGCAGGAGAGGCACGGCCCCCTTCTCCAGCCAATCTCCCGGCGTCAGAAGAGTTACTCACCATCCACCAGATCGCTGTATTGTCCCGTGAGGCAGGACCACGCTAGCCTCCCAGTTTCTGCTGACCCGGAGCACACTCATTCAGTCTAACTTCCACTCGCAGGTGCGAGCGCACGTCCTCAAGCGATAACTCTCCAAGCCCCAACCCTTGAGGTATCGATTGCATCAGCCGAGAGTGGCTTTCAGTAGCTAGGCAGGCAGATCGTCAGTATGATCCAGGTGGAAAATGAGTAACCCTTGACCAAGACTTCCCATTCTCACTAAGATAAAGTCATGTTTCCACCTTCTCGCAAACCAGGCAGCCAATGGATTCCTGGTCCTCATCTGACCCCCAGAAGCAGGCCACGCCCCTCTGCAGACACTCCACAAGAGCAATTTGGCTCACTCAATGCTTCTCTTCTGTTCTGCCCTCGGTGCCGTGTAGCCACTCCGACAAGAGAACGACTCCTCCTCGTTCTCCCAACCGGCAATCTGTATGAGTATCTCTGCAGCCACTGTGGAACCTCTACGGGGTCGAAGACAGACAATCCCGCCAAGGCCCCTCAGATCGTCGCTCCCTAGCCCCTTCACACATCAAGGGTTGCAGAATCTCGTCCAGCCTACTCGTATGGGCAACGAAGATCGTGATCTGAAATCCAACACACCTCTCGCTTTTGACCGCACAAAAAATCTAAGCGCCTGAAGGTGGAGAGCCAAAAAACGGTATGTCTGGGGACCTACAGATGAGATGGAACGGCGGTCAAAGACAGCAATCCTGACCCAATATCCCAATACGACAAAGAGAGAGAAATACCTGAAGCGCCTGAGTCAATCAATCTGGTCGAGTGGAATGCCTTCCTCGATCAGCATCACCGGAATGTGATCACGGATGGGGTAGAGAATCTTCCGATCGGAGCGAATCAAACCACCGTCAAGCTCGCCAGACACAGGGCGCTTCCCTGCATTCTTCAATTCGCCACGGGCAACTGTAGCATTGAGCTTTTGAATGAGCGATTCTTCGGCCAAACTCACTGTTTGTTTCGTTTCCGGGCAACAGAGGATTGCCAAGAGTTCTTTATCAATACTCATGACCGTCAACCTCCCGCTGTGTGATGCCCGGTAGAATAATCGATAGCCACATCAAGCGCAAGCTGCCAGAAGGAACTCCTCATCCTCTGCCATATCTGCTACACTGAGCGGGCCTTCCGCGAGGATATGTCGTGATGATCAAAGCCTTCTCAAAGACATGCATGGCTGGCCTCATCGTGCTGGTCCCAGCCTGGGCAACGTTCTTGATTCTCAGGACGCTCTTTACGACACTCGATGGCTTGGTCGGACGATACATATCGGATCCTCTTCCCGGCCTCGGACTGCTCCTCTTGATCATCCTTTTCATTGTTGTCGGCCTGATCGCTGATCATGTCATCGGGCAAGGCTTGCTGGCACGGCTTGAACAACGCATTGAAAAGATCCCTCTGGTACAGAGCATCTATTTGACATTAAAGGGAATGACCGACGTACTAAATTTTCGCTCTCGCTTCGGGCGCAGCAAAGTGGTCGCCTTTCCGTTTCCGCGCGACGGCTGTTGGGCGTTGGGATTTGTGATGGGGACGGCGCCTCCATCCGTTCAAGTCGAGCCTGCCCACACCCTCTTCATGGTTTTCGTCCCCACCGCGATTCATCCCTTTACCGGCTTCCTGGCCTTCATTCCGGAACATGCGCTGCGGGCAATCAATCTTCCTGTGGAAGACGCGATGAAAATGGAGTTTTCCGCTGGGTTCTATAGACCACCAAACGGCTGGCTTGATGCATCACCATCGCGCCTCACCTGATCTATGGCGCGTGAGAGCATCCAGATCAGACCGGCGACCAGGGACGATGCGGACACCATCGTCGAGTTCAATAGGGCCATGGCACTCGAAACAGAGAATCGGCAGCTCGATCTGCCAACATTGCGCCAGGGCATTCGCGCATTCTTAGAAAACTCCGGCTATGGATCGTATATCGTGGCTGAACTTTCAGAAGACAAGAGCCGCAAGCCGGTCGGCCAACTCATGATAACGTACGAATGGAGCGACTGGCGAAACGGGGTCTTTTGGTGGATCCAGAGCGTCTATGTCGCTCCGGAGCGGCGTGGCAGGGGGGTGTTTCGAGCTATGTACGATCATATCCTGGCGAAGGCGAAAGCCGATCCAAAAGTCTGCGGGATTAGGTTGTACGTGGAACAGGAGAACCGAAGTGCTCAATCTGTGTACCAGCGTGTAGGACTCAGGCCGTCAGTCTATACAGTATTCGAACAAGATTTTGTCTTGGGGCATGAGCCCGTCGAAAAATAGACAAGGAGTTCCCATGAAAGTCGCTCACTATTTCCTTGGTTTCGTTATAGCTGGGTTATTGCTTCAAGGTTGTGCCTTCAGTCGAGGGACGCTCGGCGACGACGTTAAAACTGAGGTCGTCACAGCCATTCAGAAAGGGACGACCACGAAAACGGAAGTAGTCAACTTGCTGGGCGCACCAGATCGGCTGCTACAACTTAACGGACGGGATGTTTTTCACTATTATCGATATGATGCCAAGGCAGGAAGCCTGCTCCTAATCCTCCTCAACTTCACGCGTCTTTCAGTGAAGAGTGATGACGTCTTTATCATCTTGAATCGTGAAGGGATCGTCGAAGAGGTCATCTCATCGAAACGCACAGATAACTTGGGCTTTCGATTTTGGCCATTCGGGGAGTGATATGAAGGATGTGAGGAAAAAGACCATTCCCTTACTGGTGGCGGTCATGGTGTGTCTGCCATTCATGGGGTGTAATGTGGCTCGCGTGACCCTCAACACCACCCTTACTCCAGAGAGCGTCGCATTTATCGTTCCGGGAAAGACGACGTTGAGCGACGTTGTTACCAAGCTCGGCGCGCCGGATACCATCACAGATGCTGACTCAGGGGTTGTTGCAACATACCGATTCCTCGACATGAAATACTCGCGTGTCAATTTGGGATGGTTAGCGAAACCCTGGACACCCGTGGATCCAGATTTAATCTTTTCACGGACTGGACTCGGTGTCGATGAGTTCCAAGTGTTCTGTAACCCTAACTGGGTTGTAGTACAGCAAGGTTTTCAACGTAGTGTCACCAGACCTCCGTTTCATCCCTATCCGTTTTAACCACACAGAATCCCCCACTCCACAATGAATTGCCGCTGTTCTCATCCGGCGGCTATAATGACGAGCCATGGATCAGAAAACCACGGACCATCCACCGCACCTCGACAGTGACCACGCATCCTCATCCTATATCCCAGCCGATAAAGACACCGAGTTTCTCCAGCGGGATGAGCTTCGGCCCATTCGCATCGGCCTTGAACTGCTGAAACCAGAACTCATCCAAAAGGAAGAACAGATCGAATCCACCATCGTCGTCTTCGGCAGTGCAAGGTTGCAGGAGCCAACTGCTGCGAGGCAGGCTCTGAAGAAGGCGGAGGAAGAAGCATCTCGGGCGCCGAACGACCTTGGTTGCCAACGCAATGTCGCGATTGCCAAACGACAGCTGGATTTGGCCAAGTATTATGATATTGCGCGAGACTTCAGCCGCTTCGTGTCGTCGACTTGCCAGATCGATGGTCATTGCGACTATGTGATCGTGACCGGCGGAGGCCCCGGCATCATGGAGGCAGCCAATCGTGGCGCGGCGGATGTGAACGCTAAATCCATCGGACTCAACATTACCCTGCCGCACGAACAGCACCCGAACCCCTACATCACGCCAAGGCTGAGTTTTCAGTTCCGCTATTTCGCCATCAGAAAAATGCACTTCCTCATCCGGGCCAAGGCACTCGTCGCGTTTCCCGGAGGATTCGGGACGCTCGACGAATTGTTCGAAACGCTCACCTTGCTTCAGACCGGGAAAACCCAGAGCGTCATCGTCGTGTTGGTCGGACGGGACTTCTGGGAGCGGCTCATCAACTGGCAATTCCTGGTCGATTGCGGATTTGTTGCACAGGCAGATCTGGGACTGTTTCACTACGCAGAAACGGCCCAGGAAGCCTGGGACCTCATCTCACGCCACAATGGAGTACCTACGATATGAAACTCTCATTCCATGGCGCTGCCCGTTCAGTCACCGGAAGCAGACACCTGGTGGAAGTGCCGGGCTTTCGAATGTTGTTGGATTGCGGAATGTTTCAGGGGCGACGAGAAGAGGCGGTACGAAAAAACCGAGAACTGGGATTCGACCCAAAATCACTCAGTGCCGTCCTGCTGTCACACGCGCATATCGACCATTCGGGCGCGCTGCCGGTGTTGCCCCGACAGGGCTTCTCCGGGAAAGTCTACCTTACCCGAGCCTCAGCCGATCTCGCGGGCATCATGCTCGAAGATTCCGCCCGCGTGCAAGAAAACGACTGCCGGTATGTGAATAAACAAGAGAAGCGGCGCGGGAGAACATGTATTCAGCCGTTGTACAACGGCGACGACGTCAGGAAGATTGTTAGGAAGTTTGAAGGCTCGCGATACGGCGACCAGCTGAAAATCGCCCCGCGCGTGGTGGCCTCGTTTCATGATGCCGGTCATATCCTGGGATCGGCAGCCGTCCGCATCAAATATACGGCGCGGGGCAATAGCACCACCGTCTTGTTTAGTGGCGATCTAGGGCGGTCTCACATGCCGATCCTGCGTGATCCGGAGCTGCCGCCCGCCTGCGATATTCTCATTCTGGAATCCACCTACGGCGACCGCTTGCACGAACAGGTCGGCGAGGAGATGAAAAAGAAAGCGCAGGACCTGATCGCCCACGCACGGCAACACAAGAGCAAGATCATCGTGCCGGCTTTCGCGGTAGGCCGCACCCAAGAGCTCGTGATGCGAATTAAGGAGCTGGTGGGTGAGGGGCGAGTTGAGCCCATTCCAATTTATATTGATTCACCACTGGCCGACAAGGCGACGGGTGTGTTCCGGCGCCACCCGGAATGTTATGACGAGGAGACGTTGAAGACCTTTTCTTCGGATGGCGACGTCTTCGCCTCGCGCTACATCCACTTTGTATCGTCGGCCGAGGACAGCAAGCGGCTCAATGCTATGCGGGGCCCCTGTGTTATCATCTCTTCGTCGGGGATGTGCGAGGGCGGCCGGGTCATTCACCATCTGAAACATGCCATTCAGGATGAAGCGAACGTGATCGTGTTCGTCGGCTTTCAAGCCGAACACACCCTTGGGCGCAAACTCGTCGAGGGCTGGGATGTCGTACCGATCTTTGGGGTGCCGACGAAGCGACGCGCTCAGATCGTCAAGTTCAACGGCCTGTCGGCCCATGCCGACCGCAATGATCTGTTGGCCTATGTGCGAGCGATCACCCCACGACCCAGCACCGTCTTCATCGTGCACGGGGAGGAAAAACAAGCACTCTCATTGGGTGCTGCGATCCAGGCGGAACATCCAAAGATCGATGTGCGGATTCCGCATCAGGGCAGCACGCATGAGGTCTAGCTCCCGGCACGCAGGATGGGCGGTGCTGTTGTCCTGCATCGCCCTGCTACTGACCGGGTGTCTCTCCACCGCGGCAGCAGAACCCAGCCAGGAGCGCCAGCGAATCCGCGACCTCGGCGTGGTCATTGGCAATTATCCAACCGGTTCGCTCAATGCCATTACCGACGTGGCCGGCGTGAAAGTCGGTCACACGACCCTCATCCAAGGTGACGGGCAGCTCAAGCCAGGCCAGGGCCCAGTCCGCACCGGCGTGACGGTCGTGATTCCGCGCGACGATGTGTGGCACAAGAAGATGATCAAACAATATCCGGCGATCGGCATCGAAGACGACACGCTCACGCCGGTGGTCGCCGAATGTGACGATGGACGATTGAACGACATTCAAGGCCGCCATGTGTCCGAGCAGGATGTGATGGCCGCGCTCGACAGCGCGAGCGGCGATCCCGTCACGGAGGGCACCGTCGGGGCCGGTACCGGGATGGTGTCCTACGGATTCAAGGGCGGCATCGGCACCGCGTCGAGAAAGCTATCCGAGAAAGATGGCGGCTACACCATCGGAGTTCTCGTCAATGCGAATCACGGCCGTAGGCCAGAACTCGTCATCGCGGGTGTGCCGGTGGGCAAACTCTATGAGCCGCCACCACAAATGTCTGATGTCCTCTCGCCTGGCCAGAGCGAAGGCTCCATCATCGTCATCATCGCCACTGATGCGCCACTCGACAGTCGACAACTCGCACGACTCGCGAAGCGCGCCGCCCTGGGCCTCGCCCGCACCGGCTCCACCGCCCGACACAGCAGCGGCGACTTCATGCTCGCCTTTTCAACCGCGAACGTCATCCCGCACTATCCCAAAGAGCCCACTTACCAACTGACCCAACTGGCTGACACCCATTTGAATCCACTTATCACCGGCACCGTCGAGGCCACGGAAGAGGCCATCCTCAACGCCCTCACCATGGCTACGACGGTTACCGGCCGCGATGGGCATCGGATTGAGGCCATCGATCTAGGCCGCCTCCAAACACTCCTGTCCGGTTCGCGAAGAAACTGATCAACTAAATTTCTAAGCGTTTCTTGTAAGGTGAACCAAGCTTGCAAATATGGCGACTCCCTCGCTATCCTGCGGCAGTTAACCAGGAGGAATGGTATGGGCGACTACCAGATCGGCGGTGGGCTCCAACTGCTGACGGCGGTACAAAAAACAGAAGCCTTTGCCGAGTTCCTCAAGGAGAGGATGGTGCACGCGTTGGAAACCGAGGATCCGACCGAACTGCACTACCTCCTGGCACAAGTCGACGACTACCACTCGTATCTCTGGCGATATTATAAAAAGCTCGCGCAGACCCGATCCCAGCGAATGGATCCTGGCGTCTAACGCTTAGCAACTCAGACATACCTACACATGCCAGGTTCATTGTCATCGGGCCCTTCTGCGCAGCGAGGCAGGGCCTTCCAGTTTGCCGCGGCGCTGTCTAAGACCGGCGATACGGAAGCGGCCGCCCGCGATTTAGCCGACGATGTTCTGGAGAAACTTGCCGGCAAGCCGATCGATCTCGCCTGTGTCTTTTTTTCAAGTCATCATGCAGTGAGAGCCGAAGTGCTGGCGAGTATGTTGACTGAGAGCCTTCGCCCTCGACTACTGATCGGGTGTAGTGGAGAGGGTGTGATTTCCGGGTCGGAAGAATTGGAAACGGCTCCGGCCGTGACCTTGTGGGCAGCGGCCCTACCGGGCGTCGGCTTGGACCCCTTTCGATCATCGTTTTCTCCAACTCAGGACCAGTTTCAGCTTGCTGGATGGCCCTCGCCCGGAGTGGACAATGCACCCTTTCTCCTGTTTGCCGATCCCTACACTACACCGGTTCAAGAGGTCCTTGGGCTCTTCGAGGACCGGTATCCTGGAGCCCAGAAGGGAACCTGATCCATGAGCTTGGAGGGGTCCCGGCGCTGGAACGGTTGCAGACCGTCTTCGAATCGCTGGGGGAGGAAGACCGAAGCCGAGCCCATCGGGCGCTCCACCTTGGGATTGTCATCGATGAGCACCGCGACCGGTTCGAGCGAGGCGATTTTCTCATTCGGAATCTGTTGGGGGCCGACCAAACGACCGGCGCGATTGCGGTCGGCGAGGTGGTGCAAGAGGGCCAAACCGTACAGTTCCATGTGCGTGATGCGGAATCTGCCAGTGACGATTTGAATATGCTCCTGGCCGCAGACCGAGCCGCGCATCCGCATCGCCCTCTTGGCGCGCTTGTCTTCAGTTGTTGCGGGCGAGGTCGAGGGCTATTCGGACGACCGAACCATGATGCAGGAGCTGCTGCGGAACGACTGGGCCCAATTCCTCTCGCGGGGTTTTTTGCGCAAGGCGAGATTGGGCCGGTCGGGAACCGAAACTTTCTCCACGGCTATACCGCCAGCATCGCCCTCTTTGCCGAACGAGATCGTTAACCCATCAAAGTTGACCCAGGCATCCTGACCATGCCATACAGTGTGAGGAGGAAATTCCATGAAATCATTGTACATTTCATCACTCGTGGCGATGTTGGTGCTGACATTCTCATTGGGAGTAGGAGGTTCCATGGCCGAGAACAATCAGGAAGTCACAACGCCCTCTGGGCTCAAATACGTTGATCAAGTGGTGGGGACTGGTGAGGTCGCAGTCACCGGTAAGACGGTGAACGTTCACTATACGGGGTGGCTGGAGAACGGCAAAAAGTTCGATAGTTCGGTTGATCGTGGACAGCCTTTTTCATTTCCTCTCGGCGCCGGGCGCGTCATTAAGGGCTGGGACGAAGGGGTGCAGGGGATGAAGGTGGGAGGCAAGCGCAAACTGACCATCCCATCCAATTTGGGCTATGGACCACAAGGTGCCGGTGGGGTCATCCCACCGAATGCCACGCTGATTTTCGACGTCGAATTGCTCGGGGTGCGATAGCACGACCATGCAGCAGACACCGCTCATCGCACAACATCGCGCCGCCGGCGCCAAACTGGTCGACTTTGCCGGTTGGGAAATGCCCATCCAGTACAGCGGCGTGGTGGATGAATATCACACCGTTCGCAGCAAGGCCGGTCTTTTCGATGTCAGCCACATGGGCCGGCTTGTCGTCATCGGCTCCGGCGCAGAGTCGTTCCTTCAGCGCATGACGACGAACGATCTGGCAGCGCTGCGGCCTATGCAGGCGCAGTACTCGATGGTCTGTAACGAGCAGGGCGGCATCAAGGATGACATCTTCGTTTATCGGTTGGCGAGGGCCGGGGAATTTCTGTTGTGTGTGAATGCGTCCAATCGAGAGAAGATTGTCTCGTGGCTGACGGATCACAGCCGGGTGGTTTCTGACTGTCAGGTCTCCGACCGTTCCGCAGAGATCTCGCAGATCGCCCTGCAGGGCCAGGCGGCGCGAGCGATCGTCACGTCGGTCGGATTGCCACAGTTGGAGCAGCTCAAGCTTCGAGAATCCACAATGGTGCGAGTCGCGGATGTGGAGTGCCTGGTTGCACGAACGGGCTATACCGGAGAATTCGGCTACGAGTTCTATGTGTACGGACAAGCCGACAGAGTGTGGGACACACTGATGGGCACAGGCAAGTCGTTCGGGCTGAAACCGGCGGGACTTGGCGCGCGGGATCTCCTGCGTCTGGAGATGGGCTATCTGCTCTATGGCAACGATATCGATGAACGCACGACGCCGATCGAGGCCGGCGCGGAATGGGCGGTGCGTTTCGAGAAGGGAGACTTTATCGGTAAGCCTGCATTGCTGGCACAGAAGCAAGCGGGTGTGTCTCGCCGATTCGTGGGTTTTGAATTACTGGAAAAAGCCGTTCCGCGCCATGGGTTCACCATTCTCTCGTCTTCGTCACCGCAGTCGCCTATCGGAGAAGTGACCAGCGGTAATCTTTCTCCCCTTCTCCAAAAAGGGATCGGCTTAGGATATGTGTCCCCGAAGTATAGCGACGTTGGAACGGATCTCTGTATCGACATTCGAGGAAAAGCGGTTCCGGCGAAGGTTGTGAAGCCGGCGTTCTATAAACGTCCTGCCAAGTAATGGAAGCCCGCATCATCGGCTCCCTGCAGCCGGTGGACTGCTGACCACGACCAACTGAGGAGCATCTCGCATGGTTCGGAATATTTATACAGGCAAGGTTGTCACGCTGAATGTCGACACCGTGCAATTGCCAAACGGTGTGACGATTGATCTTGAGACCATCCGCCATCCGGGAGCCGCCGCGGTGGTACCGATGAAAGACGATGGCACGGTCGTGTTGATCCGGCAGTTCCGGCACGCAGCCGGGGGATTCATTTACGAAATTCCAGCGGGGAAACTTTCTCCCGGTGAAGAGCCGTTGCATTGTGCGGCAAGGGAACTGGAGGAAGAGGTCGGCTATCGCGCGTCCTCGTTTGAGTTGCTCTCGAGTATCTTCACCGCGCCGGGGTTTGCGGATGAAGTGATTCATGTCTACAAGGCCACTGGTTTGACACAAGGGCGTCAGCAGCTGGATCGCGACGAAGTGCTGGAGATTGTCGAGATGCCACTGGAGCAAGCAATCAGAAGGATTCAGGATGGCACAATCCGAGATGGGAAAACGATTGTTGGACTACAAGCGGTTTATATCGGAGGGCTAAAAACAACCTGAGGGCACTCCACAAAAAGAAGTGGAAGTGCCCCCCAAGCCCAACCTCACCAAACGGAGTCTTACTTACCGCTCTTGTCCTTCTTCTCTTCGCCGAAGGTGTCGGCATGGCCGCCCTTCTTCTCTTCCTTCTTCTTCTCGTCTCCGTAGATCGCCTCAACTACCTGTCCGGGCTTCTTGTCCTTGCCGCCTTCCTTCGGGCCTTCCGCGAACGCCGGGGCGCTGAAGGTCACTGCCACTGCCACTGCCATGATTGCCATCAACATGCTTTTCATAATCCGTTACCTCCTTGAAGTAGTGTGTACCGACGATTCAGCACCTACCGAGGTGAATCAGCAAGCTTGGTGCCACCCTTATCTTTTTCCACCGGACAGCTCTATAACGTTTTGGAATCATGAATGTTTCGCGAAGTATCTCAGTGCTTCTCGAGTCGTTCCCGTGAATTTCTGAGGCAGGATTCTTGGGGCAGAATGGAGCCGATCCTCACTAAACCGCCTCAGGTCGCCTTGCCGAACTTCTGGCGAACCTGTCGTATTTCACAGCAAGACAGAATCGTGTTATCTTCCGTCCCTTAGCTAGGAATATTGTTCTTGCCGCCAGAGCCCTCTGTATTGTGTGTGCAAATGCTAGGTGTTTGGAAAGGGGAATCCTGGTCAACATGTCGTGCCGCTGACCGCTCCCATCGATCTTCACAAAAGGAGAATTGTACCGATGTTACTCAAGGGTAAAAAAGGACTCGTCATCGGTGTGGCCAATAAGCACAGCATCGCCTGGGCCATCGCCCAATCGGTGGCCGGACAGGGAGCGCAGCTCCTCTTCAATTATCAAAACGAACGGCTGAAGCAAAACGTGGAGGAGCTGGTTGCCACCTTACCCGGCGCGAAAGCCTTTCCCTGCGATGTGAGCAACGACGGGGAGATTACGTCGCTTATGCAGCAGGTGCAAAAGGAAGTCGGTCAGATCGATTTTCTTGTCCATTCCTTAGCATTCGCGCCACGGGAAGAGCTGAGCGGACAATTCGTGAATACGAGTCGACAGGGGTTTGCCATGGCGCTCGACATCAGCGCCTATTCGCTCGTGGCCGTCGTCAGGGCTGCCTTGCCGTTGATGACCGCCGGGGGCTCCATCGTGACCCTCACCTATCTGGGAAGCGAACGCGTGGTTCCCCATTACAACGTGATGGGTGTTGCCAAAGCCGCGCTTGAAGCCACGGTCCGCTACTTGGCGTATGACCTCGGTCCTCTGAGTATCCGGGTGAATGCGATCTCCGCAGGGCCGATCAAAACCCTCGCCGCCCGTGGAGTCTCCGGCATTACGAAGATGGTCGATCTGCATAAGGAATTTGCGCCGCTCCGTCGTCCGACTGAACAGGGCGAGGTCGGCGACACAGCCTTGTTCCTGGTCAGCTCGTTGGGACGGGGCATTACGGGTGAAGTGATCTACGTGGATGGCGGATTCAATATTCTGGGCATGATGGCTCCCGGTGAACAGGCGAGCTCCTGAGTGATTGCCGTCGGCGGCGCAGGCTCCGGTCGGCACCCTGCGTGCTGCCTGCTCAACCGTTGATTCGGATAACGCCGTTTTCCCGTTGGATGCCTGAATGATGCGGATGAACACTCTCGTCCTGGTAGGGGTTGTGGCAAGCAGCCTGTCCTTCCTGCCGATGCCCTCTTCCGCAGAGGAGTCAGTCGAGCGTCTCGCCGCACAAGCTCTCGAAGAATGTCATCGCGGGAGACTGGCCATCGCGGGAGACTGGCTGTGGATCGCGCGACGCGCCTCGCCCATTTTCAACAGGGACAGATCGTGGGGGAGCGCGCGGTAGCTGTAGATGAGGAAAGCGCCGATGCCCACTTTGCGTTGTTCTGCAATCTGGGAGAGCTGCTTCGCATCGATGGAGAATCCCTCACCTCGCTCTTTGGGCTCCGCCGCATGATGAATGAACTCAACCGGGTCCTTGAACTCGATCCAGCTCACATCAATGCGCTCTCGGCGAAAGGAACATTACTGGTGAAGCTGCCGAGCCTATTGGGGGGCGATACCGAAAAAGGGGAGGCACTCTTAGAACAGGTTGTAAGCCGAGCCCCGAAAGCTGTCAATGCTCGCCTATCCCTTGCCAAGGTGCGATGCGAGCATGGTCGACATCAGGAAGCCGTGATATTGGCGACTGATGCCTTAGCCCTCGCCCAACAACACAACCGACCCGACTTTATCCCCGAGGCGCGAGCCGTGCTTGAGCAGCTCCAGGTCAACGCCGCCAAAGCGACCTACAAAGCTCACTTCTAAAATCCTGCTGCCAGGTCGGCTTTGATCGGATCGTAATCAAGACTCATCGAGAGTTCTCCGCAACGTCTTCAAGCGCCCCTGCCGTTTCTTTGGCGCAATCCACCGATCGTGTGCACAACCAGACCTCGCACTTGCAGGCATGTCATTCTTGACATATAGTATGAGAGGATGAGCCTGATCGATAAACCTCTGGTCTGGTTACATGGGGAGGTAAAGAGTCCACCATTGTCAGCGGCAGCCCGTGTGGAGACCGGTATTCTGCTTCGTCGGCTGCAGAGGGGCGAAAAGTTGAGTATGCCTCAGTCGCGACCAATGCCCATCGTTGGCTCGCGTTGCTATGAACTGCGGGTGCCTGATGACACAAAAACGTGGCGCATTCTGTACCGTGTGGATTCCGACGCCATTGTCATCGCAGAAGTGTTTAGGAAGAAGACACGTGCAACACCACATGGGGTCATTGAAGCCTGTCAGCGGCGATTGCGTTCGTACGATCATGCCACAGACTAAAAAGGAGTAGCCATGGAGAGGGGCAAACAAAAGCGACTAGAGGCGCGTGGTTGGCGTGTCGGTTCGGTCGGTACATTTCTGAAGCTGAGTCCGGAAGAGGTTGCACTCGTCGAAATGAAGGTGAATTTGAGTCAATCGTTGCGAGCTCGTCGTGAGGCTCGTGGGCTTTCTCAGCTGGCCCTCGCGAAACAACTTCGATCGAGCCAATCTCGCGTGGCGAAAATGGAGGCGGCAGACCGGACTGTTTCGATTGATTTGTTAATCCGCGGCCTTGTGATTCTCGGCGCAAAACCGCGAGACATCGCACGAGCTCTTGGCCGAGAGACCGGTGCTGCGGCCTAATCTACCTCTTAGTCAAGAGTTCTCCGCAACGTCTTCAAGCGTCCCTGCCGTTTCTTTCCCTCGATCCGCCGATTCTGCGAACCCTTCGTCGGCTTGGTGGCTCGTCGCTTCTTGCGCGGGATCGCCACGCTCTGAATCAAAAGGCGGAGCCGCTCCAGCGCGTCCTCCCGGTTTCGCTCCTGCGTCCGATGCTGCTGTGCCTTGATCGTGATGATCCCGTCGGCTGATATGCGGTGATCTCGTAACTCCAACAATGCTTCTTTGTAGAACGGTGGCAAGGACGATGTGCGAATATCAAACTGCAGATGCACCGCGCTTGAGACTTTGTTGACATTCTGGCCCCCTGCGCCTTGCGCACGTATCGGGTGGATGTCGATCTCGTGATCGGGAATTGCAAGAGATGCAGAAATGCGCAGCATGACGACTAGCTAGCACAATCCGGAAACGGACGCAATCTCCAGCTCAGGAAAAGCCTCAGGACTCACATTTTTGACTGGCGTTTCGCTTGCTGGACGAGGTACAAGGTCTGCCGAAGACGACGCACGGACTTGCTGTCTCAGCTCAACCAGGCGTCGTTGTGGAGTGAGAAAGACAGGGATGGAGCATGCGGTTATTGAGAACAGGGTGCGGGCCTTTCTTGAACGACGCAAACGTAGAATCGCGTGAGGAGGATAACATGTCGTGTGCAGCAGCCAATCAACGAACACGTCAGTGGGGACGGGGGATCGCAATCGTGGCGCTCGCCTGGAGTCTGCTGGTCGGGGGGGAAACCTTCGCCCAGTCCCCCTCGACATTCAGCCAGGACTTTCGTCTATGGTCACCCGTTTATCTGACGGTGAAGCTTCCGTCATCCTTTCTTGCGTACATGGAAGTCAACCCACGCTTCGCCGACCTGGATGA
>JACRQB010000258.1 GCA_016222925.1 Nitrospirota bacterium
ACTGTGTATCCACCGATCCGAACCGTCAGATCCATAGTGCTCCTACGACGCGCGGGGACCAGAGTCGTGACAGAGGGATCCCATATACACGGCTGGCAACACCGAGCGTTTGCAGCCAGCGGCATTCACACCTGGATACATACGACATCCAGCCGGAGGGCGGCAGCCCACGTTGCCTCCGGCGGAGGTGGCCATGGTTGCCAGGCTACAGGTAGCCAGGATGGCTTGTTCCTGGTCCAACACGACTTCGTACAGTTGCGGTGGACTATAGGGTTTCTTCTCATGCATGACGTGATTCCTCCAGCAGGACAAACGAATGTGATTTCAGATGCAACGTCATCTCGTGTTCACCGCCATGAAGCATCCTCTAGGTGCGCCCAGGCCTGGCGGACCGATTGTCTCATCGAGATACCCGAAGTGGATGGATCAATCTCTGGTTTGTCGCGAGTTCGGCACGAGCCACCGCCACGTCGCAATTGTAGGGAATCGGTGCGTCAGGACTCCCACACTCTCGATGGGCTTCTGTCGGCTTCTTGTCGCAGAACGACTGGAGCTCGCAGGTTCGACAGGGAACATCGCTGGTGTAGTGCAGGGAGGCAATATCTTGAAAGAGCCGTTCAATCGCGTCTCGCAGGGAATATGCCCGCAGTGAATAGCGTCGTTCATATTGCAATGTGCAGGTGCCGAGTTCTCCCTGGGCGTTGATGTGAATGGTGTTTGTGCCGCACCCACAGCGGTACAGACGATCTGCTGGCCGTTGTAAGAGTCCTGCAGCCGTCCGGCACTCTTCTTCCGAAGGAGTCCCTCCCATCATATCCAGTTGCAGTGTGGCGACGTCGGCGGGCGCCATTCGGTAGGATAGGGAGGACAGATCGCCGTCGAGACGGGGTGAGAGTGTGGTGGTCACACTGAACGGTTGTCCGAAGGATTCGACAAAATACTTAATCGCCGGTAACTGCTGTCGATTCCAATTCATCCCTTTGGTCTTGAGTGTAAAGGGGAGATCAGCTTGCCGCAGGAGTTCCAGCCCTCGCCGAAAGGCCCGAAATGAGCCGGGCACCTGAGTGAACCAGTCGAAAGAGGATTCGTCGACGGCATGGCAGGAAATGTCGATGGTAAACGGCGGCTGAGCCTGGAGTCGTGTCACGACCGCGTCGGTGAACAGCGTGCCGTTGGTATAGAGCTGGAGCAGAAAGCCTCGGCGATAGGCATGCTCATAGATGTCCCAGAAACGAGGATGCTGAAAGACTTCTCCTCCCGTCAGGTTCAGCCAGAGAATGCCTATTTCGGCCATGTCGTCGATCACTCGAATGATCTCAGAAAAGGACAGCTCTTGGGCGATCCAGTCTCGGTGGTTATAGGGATCCGTATAGCAGTGGCGGCAGTGGAGGTTACAGCGATAGGTCAACTCGAGTTGCGCGTTTGTGACGTGATGGACGCCCGTTGCCTGCTCATGCACGCGCCGGCTGAATTCGCCATAGGCCAGAGCGGGAAGTGTTCGCGCGTTACGCATGCGTCACACTCGGGTGAAGGAGACTGGTCGTTGCCGGGTCTTTCCATCGGCAGCCAAACGAGGGCAGGTAGTCGTAGAATCCTTCCTGGAAGGTTCCGTTCAGTAGATCGTAGCCTTGAGCGCGATTGCCCGAGCACAGTTGGAGAACACCGTAGGCGTCGATGTGAAAGCGTCGCATCCCGCTGCGGCAGGGACTTGTGTCCGGTCGTCGGCGGTGGCAGGCCTCACTCCAGAGCTGAGCGTCTTGCCGATGGAGTTCGTCAAGGGCCTCCGGTTGAAGGGCGAACTGAAAGGGAGTGCCGGATCCATCAAGCGCGGGGCGAATCTCCTCACCGAGTTTGTACCTCACCGAACCGATTGTTTCCACATGGCGTTTGATGGGGAGGAGCTCGTGTTGGTTCAGCGTCATGGCTGTCGACTTGAGGGTGAGCGGGAGGCTTCGCTCAAGGAGCAAGGCAATGGCCTGTTGGCATCGGTGGAATGAGCCTCGCCCCAGCGTTACCTGTTCGAACGTGGTTTCCGTCAGTCCATGCATGCTCATTTCGATTCGATGGGGCGGATGGGCTGCCAAACGATCGGCGATTGACTCAGTGATCAAGGTTCCATTGGTAAACAGGGTGACGAGAAATCCGAGATTGATCGCCCGTTCATAGATTTGGAAAAAATCGGGCCGTGCAAGAGGTTCACCTCCGGTCAAGCACAGTTCAAGGCAGCCTGCCTCGGCGATGTCATCCATGATGCGGAGCAGATCGACAGTCGGCAGTTCTTGGCGGATCCGTTCCGGTTCATTGAAGCAGTCCGTGTAGCACATCACACAGTGAAGGTTACAACGGCACGTGACTTCCCATTGGCAGGCGAGGGGGAAGCGGTCCGGAAGGTGATCCAGCTTACGTCGCTGAACCATCGTGGATGGACACCTCCTGAATCGCTCGAATCGAAAGCAAATCTGTGAATAAGGTCTCGGCGTCTCGATGCAGCTGCTCCGCCGTCACGTCGTATTCCTGGCCGATTTCCTCTTCGATAGATGTCACCGAGCGTATCCCGTCGAGCAGGGACCAGAACGCGGCACCCGTCTCGTTCAAGACGTAAATACTGTTGGCCTCGACCAGGTTGCGACGGATCGGAACCAGAATGCACTCGCCTGCGACTTGTCGTTGCACAAAGTCGGGGTTTTTTGAGTAGATGACGGAGACAGGCATCGTCGGGAGGATACCAAATCTATCTCGTGCCTTCCAGGGGTTTTCTTCGCGATCTTGCTCACAGACGGGACACGATATCATCGGACGATATGGCTCGAAGAGGGCCAGCTTACAACGACGAAACCGCTCGGCCAGTCGAGGGCATGAACGGTTGCACCGGCTTCGACGACCTCTGAACGGAGCTCCTCTTCTGTGACGAAGAGATGTAAGAAGTGGCCTTGGGCGCAGGTATCACCCGGTTGGAAATTCTTGTTGGCTCCCGGTAATTTCATGACGGACTTAGCGAGAGCGATCGTCCAGCGTTGGGTCATCGTTTCTGGTTCCCGGATAACCATGAAGTTCAAGATGGCTCGTCCCTGGGGTGTGAGGAAACCGCGCAGACTGCGGAGCCAGGCCTGTCGTGCCGATCGGCCGGGGATTGCGCTGTACATGACGCTTGGCAACAGGATGTAGTCGACACTGGCGGCTGTCACAGGAATAGCCAGAAAACTGCCTTGGATAAACCACACCCGTGCCCCACGTGCATTCGCCCGCTGGACGGCCCAGCTCAGGGCATCAAAATGCAGTTCAAGGCCCACGACACGATGGCCGTGTTGGGCGATTTCAATGGATTCGCGCCCTACACCGGTTCCTAGAACTAAGACCGTTCCAGGGCTGCTCATATGATGAGTCAGCACGTCCTTCTCCCACGGTTCGAGTGCCCAGATGGGCGAGTACTCAGGGTACTGAGACGCGGCATCCTGATAGGTGTGTCCATAGTGCGTTTGCAGCAATCGAGTTAACTCTTCGGGGGACGCAATTGCGGGCAGGATACCGGTCAGAAGCTGCTGAATGCGAAACAGAAAGGCAATGATGCGGGTGCTGATGCTGTCGAAGATTCTGATACAGAGAATTAGGATGCGCACATCTTATTCTCGAAGATGACCAAGGTAAGGAGCAAGAAGGGCCGCCGCCTCTGTTGCTCCGGTGAGTGGAGGAGGGATAGTCTGAGGAGGAGGCATTTCGCAGACCTCCCTCAGTACCTGGTCCCACTGGCCTGTCATGAAGTCGTTCATGGAAAGCTCAACGCCTCGTCCATACCGATGCAGATACTCCACCAAGGGCTGTTCGTCGACGAAGTTGTACCGGCGTACATACACCATGGGTGTGTGTAATGCGACCGCTTCGACTAAGGTTCCGTATCCCGGTTTCGTCATGATGACATCGACTGATGCCAGCAACGTTCTGAACGAAAACGGCAGGGATGAAGTGGAGACAAATCGCTTACTGTGTGGCGGAATCGAGCCGTCGAAGAGGAAGCGATAGCCGGTGAGGGATTCCAGTTGGTCGAACGGGAGCGAATCCAGAGGAATGCCGCCGAACCCGACGAGCACGGTATGTTCTCCCGGGGCCAACCCGAGGCACTCGGTTAACTGTTCGCGAGCCGAAGGTGCAGGCTCGGCGATCGGTCCGATATCGACGACACGTTGGAAGCTCTCTATTTTGGGAGCCGGGGCGATCCGTAGCGCGAGGTCAGCCTGAGCATAGGCCTGTTGAATTAACTGCAAGATTGCCTGGCGATCGATCGATGGGGGAGCCGTATACTCGGAGAGCACGAGGTCCCAGGTTATACTGACGAGCGCGATGGTAGGAATTGCAGCCGCCTTTCCCGCCGTCAAGGCCAAATAAGGAGTATCGGCCAGGACGACATTCGGGGCGGCGATTCTCATCGCGTCGATCTCCGTCTGAAGCCGTTCCTCCCAAGAACTGTGAAACTGGTTGTGCTCACGCCAGGTCGCATCTACATCGATCCGTAGCGGGCCATTCTGAATGCCACCTACATCCTGCTGAACGGGGCTCACGTCCCACGGAGGAAGAAGACGCCCTTTGAAGAAAGCAGGGGGCACGGTTGTTCGGAGCAGCACGCGAAGGTCGGGAACAAGACGGCCCAACGCGTTGAGCACCGGCACGACTTGCGCGGCGTGCCCAAACCCATGTCCTGAGATGGCAGCCCAGATTAGCGGCATAGGCAGGAGCGTGTGAGAATCATGAGTGAACGATAGAGCAGGAGGAATCTATCTCAACTAGTAGAATGATCCGATTCCATCGGAGCGATGTTGTATGTCAACTCAAGATCGAACTCGTCAACCAATTCATTGAATGCGCTCGCCCCCATATCGGAGCGGAC
>JACRQB010000259.1 GCA_016222925.1 Nitrospirota bacterium
CGACTTCCCCGAGTCGTCGGACTCCACCTCGAATCGTGTCACGGCCAGATCAAATGTGAGCCGGATCTTGAACCAACAATGCGCATGATAGTCCTCGGCCTGAAGCGATTGCTGATAGCACTGCAAGACATCACGGACGGTTATCATGGTCAACGACGTGTTTCCCGAGAAGACCTCGGCTCGCTTGTCGAGCACCAAGGCCTTGGCCAGGGACAAGGCGTGTCCGACGTGAATCGGGTTGAGGAGGTCGAACGCCGACTCATAAATGATGATGTTGGGAGGGACGGTAAATTCGCGTAGCGATCCTCGTTTGGCCAGCTCTAGGTTCCAATAAAAGTCCACGGCCTGGGATTGGCGGAAGCGAAAGGTCACCAGGCTCATCGTTCGATCCCCATCATCAGGGCTGACTGAATCTGAAACCTTCTAAGGAGGTACTCTGTCACGGGTAATCTTGGCTCAACACTATAACATCTTCTGCTGCTGTTTGGATGGGAGTGTGAACTTCGCCAGACCGCCAGGGACATCTGAGGCTACTTGAAGCTATACAATCTTCCGAGTGCAGCGCTCGCTAATAGCAATTCGAAGAGGACGGCCAACCTCCTGGGGAAGGCATACAGTTCATTGGACGTTGCGGAGGGAGCCTGACCGGACCATCCGGTCGTGGCTCCGCCTCGTGGCGGTAGCCTTTCGCCAGCGCCTCATTGACCAGCGTCTCGATGCCCGTATCGGTCAAATCTGGGTACTCCTGTCGAAACTTGCGTTCAAGAACTGGGCGGGTGGTCGCGATATATCGCTCACGAGACTGTCGTAGCCCTTCGCGGGCCTGGTGATACAGTGCCTTGCGTTCCTCGGTCCACATACTGCCCGGTTGGTCGAAAGTATTGTCAGTTCGAGGCTCAGAGTCCATTCCCTGATCGAGCTTGGATTCGGCACATCCAGTAAGCAGGGTGATGAGTAAAGCCAGTGCGAGTCGCATGATGCGGCCTCATAGGGGGTCGAGATCAGTCGCCACCGCTTGGACTGACGATCTAGTGTAGTTGGCTCGCGTCCTCTTCGGCAACAGGCACCTACGTTCTAACTCTTCCACGCAACACGGGAATTGAGGTCGCGTCGTATTCTGTCCGTGCCAGCGAGCCATGACTTGAGGGGCAGGCCCCATTTCTTCGGATCAGGCCGGCATGCGGGTATCGCTAAATCAGTGTGATTCGAGGAGCTGAATCAGGGTTGCCTGGATTCTGACGACCGACCCACGAAGTAGAGGTGCTCCTCTCCAGTGAGATGCTGCGGTTGGACGATGTAGTGGCCTGTCATCGAGGGAATCCAGATGGACTTGGCCACCTCCATATTTCCTCCCGTCACCGCCCACGCGAAGCCGCCCACAATGCCCCCGCCGATCGCATAGACCATTTTCGCTGCGCCATAGGGAATGGTGAGCGCCCAGCAAGCTGCTTGCCGTCCGGCTGCCTCGGGGCTTGATAGATTCGATGGGCTGGGCGGGCTCGAGTGCGATGGACTCGGCTCGGATAGGTCTCCACCATGAGCCTGTACAGATTCCTCTGTCAGGGCCAATAGTGTGCAAAAGGCAGCTCCAACAAGAAGCACCCGCCAGGCCTGCACCCATAGAAAGCGATTCGTGCTCATGGCTGTCCTCCAGTGGTGAGACTTCCAACATGCGAGACGAGCACGAATGCTCGCTTACGTGCTCCTGGGTTTCTGGGCAACGGAAACTCCGTGATCGGGGAGTGTTCCGGGAAGTCTGGCCTATGGTTCGTCTTTGGGAGATTCCTCGCTCTGTTTGAGCCAGAGTTCAAGCAGTCGTGTCTCCCGTTCAGACTGAGAAATGTGCTCCAGCGCGAACGCGCCCGTCAAGCGAGCCATGACGCATCGCTTCGGTTAGACCTATCAGGATACCGAAAAAGTCCGCCAGCGGTGTTCTCACATCGCTCAGAGACTCAACATACCGAAGCGTACGCCTCGCCTCTTCGCTCGCTGCGGCCTTGCTGGACGGCCATTTTGAGCATTCTGTATGGCTACTTGTGGAAATGATCAGTTCCGCACGCCACTCCACACTTTTGCCGGATCGATAGACTTGTCAGGATTGAGTGTTTTGGCTCTTTCCAGCAGGACATCGGCCCCCTCCGGATACAACGGATCAGAAATACAACAATTATCGACCGGACAGACTGCCGCACATTGCGGTTCGTCAAAATGGCCGACACACTCGGTACATCGATCATGAGCGATCACGTAAATATTATCCCCCACTCCCTGGCCGTCACCTACATGAAGTCCCTTCTCTTCCGCGCCGCTGCGCGTTTCGAAGATGGCCTCGTTCGGACATTCCGGCAGGCAGGCGCCACAGTTGATACATTCGTCGGTAATCAGCAGTGCCATGATTCGAGCCTCCTTATTGTCTAAGATGTAACACGGCGCTGAACGTCTTTTTTATCGTATTTTCCGTCCGCACCCTTGATGAACCACTGGGCGCGGATACTGCTGAATCAGTGTGATTCAAGGATCTGAATCTGTGTTGCCTGGACTCTGGATGTTATGCGGAGCTTCACTCTTCAGTGCCTGTACCATCCCGGTTGCTCTCACCTGATCGTGATCCTTTGGCAAGGCCTCAGCCGCACCTGGGTACAGCTACCCAAGATCAGCACAAGCAACGAACCCGTCTCATCCCCTAGCATAAAGGTGAGCTGCTGCCGGTATAGTTGACACCACCCTACGCTCTTTTAGCTTGCCGTTCGAACTCCATCGGACTGAGATACCCCAATGTGGAATGCCGCCGTCGGGGATTATAGAAGCGCTCGATGTAATCGAACACGTCGGCTT
>JACRQB010000260.1 GCA_016222925.1 Nitrospirota bacterium
ACATCGCTCAGCGGACCAAGCGGCTCAGCGAGTTGCAGGACATACAAGAGCAAGACACGATCGACGGCAATCTGGTTGGGCGTTCTCACGGTCTCCCCGCTCTGTACGTGAAGGCTTCACTATAACCAGCCGGAAACGCAACCGTCAAAGGCCGAGAAACTTTTGGGTCAGTTTCCAGGAACACTACTTGACCAGCCGCTTCATTTCGTCTTTAATTCCGGCTCCAGGAGGATTGGTCTCATCACCATGTCTAAACATGTCAAAGAAATGGGAGCTCTGAAGGAGCACCTCGGGAAGCACCAGCTGAAGTTTACACGCCAGCGTGAACTGATCCTCGATGCATTTCTCAAGCAAGAGCACATTACAGCCGAAGAGATGTACCACCAACTGGCCCGCAAGGATCCGCACCTGGGCTTGGCAACCATTTACCGTACGCTGAACCTCTTCTGCGAAGCCGGTCTGGCTCAAGCCCGCCACTTCGGGACTCAAACGCAGTACGACAACATCTCGCACAAAGGCCATCACGATCACCTCATTTGCACCGGCTGCGGGAAGATTGTGGAGTTCGAGAACTGCGATATCGAGCGCCTCCAGGAAGAGGTAGCCTCACGGAACGGCTTTACCATCCAAACCCACCGCCTCGAGCTCTACGGTCTCTGCTCCCCCTGCCGCCAATAACGCTCCCCGCAGCTCGCTGCGGGGTATCACACGTTGATTTCTGAGTGGACTTCTGGTATTCTTTTATTGAGACGGTTTATCAATTTCAACTCAGCCCCTACCCACCATTGAAATAAAAGGTTCAATCATGCGCATGGTCCTTCAACGTTCCTCTCGTAGCACAGCCCTTGCTCCCCGACTGAGAGTCGCCTGCGTTTCAGCCGCCTGTTTTCTGATGCTCTTCGGGCTGGTCATGCCGACCATCACCTCTGCCGCCGACACGTTGACCATCTATTCTGGACGGGCCGAACGATTGATCAAGCCGGTTCTGGATGCCTTCACGGCAAAGACCGGGATTCACATCGAGCTGCTCTCCTCCGGTACCACCGAGTTGGTGAACCGGATGAAGGCCGAAGGAGACCGCAGCCCCGCCGATCTCTTCATCACCAATGATGCCGGCAGTTTGGAACTGGCTCGCACGGCTGGACTCTTTCGCCCATTGAACATGCGGGAAGTCGAGCGTGCCATTCCTCCTCAATTTCGCGCAGCGGACAACAGCTGGATCGGCTTGTCAGGACGGTTTTGGATTGTTGTGTACAACACGACGCTCGTGAAGCCCGATCAGATCAAATCCTTGGTGGATTTGGCGGATCCAACGTGGAAGGACAAGATCGCCATTCCCAATGCCGGCAGCGAATATTTGCAAGCAGGAGTGTCGGTCATTCGTGCCAGTCTCGGCGACGATCTGACCAAAAAATTCCTCGAAAGGCTTCGGGATAACGCCGGCACACAGGTCTACCAAAAAAGCTCACAGATCGTCGACGCCGTCGCCAAGGGGCAGGTCGCCATGGGCATCGTGAATCACTATTACGTCTATCGACATCTCGCCACACAACCAGCGGCTCCGCTGGCGGTTGTGATGCCTGATCAGCAAGAGGGGGGCATGGGCGCCATCATGAACGTGGCGGGCATCGGCATCCTGAAACACACGCCCCGCGTGGAGAACGCCAAATTGCTCGTGGAATTTCTCGTGGCACAAGCCGGCCAGAAGATGTTCGCCGACCTCGACAAAGAGTATCCGCTCCATCCGGAGGTGAAAGCCGACCCAGCGCTGGTGGAACGGAAGAGCTTCCGGGCGGCCTTAGTACCGTTGACCAAGCTCGCCGAACTCCGAGAGCCGACCTTGCTGCTCATCGAACAAGTCGGGATGCGGTAACGCTGCGAGCACCCTGTGATTGCCTTACGCCGATTAGCTGTTTCTCCGCTCCAACTCGCCGCCCTTGCCAGCGCAGCACTGGTCCTCATGCCGTTAGGCTATGTCACCACCCTTGCGCTGTCAGCCGATCCTGCGATTTGGCATCGCCTCTGGACCACTCGTGTCCCTGAACTGCTGTTAAATACGGTTTCTTTGGCGGGTGCCGTGGCATTGCTCACCCTCATGCTTGGTATCTCGACCGCCTGGATGGTGACGCGATTCGAATTCCCTGGCCGCCGGCTGTGGGAAGTCGGTCTTGTGCTGCCGCTCGCCATGCCGACCTACGTCTTGGCCTATGTGTACAACTATCTCTTAGGATTCGGCGGTCCAATTGAGCAGCTCTGGCAGATGATCACCGGACCTGAAGCCAGAATCATCTCACCCCAAAGTTTCTGGGGCGTCACCTTGGTGATGGCGCTCGATACATTCCCCTTCGTCTACTTGCTCACACGCAGTGCACTCCTCAGCTTTAACGTGTCGTTTGAAGAAGTCGCCCGCACATGTGGCGCGTCACCACTTCGGAGAATGCTGTTCGTCACCCTTCCGTTGCTCCGCCCATCGATCGTCGCCGGCGTCGCCCTTGTCATCCTGTACGTCGTTTCAGACTTCGGTGCCGTCTCTCTGCTGCGTTACCAAACACTGACCTACGCCGTCTTTCAGCAAATGACCGGACGGTCCGACAACCAGGCTGCAAGTATCCTGGGCATCCTCTTAGTCATCCTGGCGCTCCTATTCTTGTTGACCGAACGATGGTTTCGTCGAAAGAGCCGGTTTTACCAGACCAGCGGGCGCTTTCGAGCGCCGCAACGCATCCAGTGCGGATGGTGGCACACGGCCGCGCTGACGACATGCTTGAGCACCGTGATTGGCTTGGCCTTTGGAATCCCTGTCTCTCTCCTGGTGACATGGAGTCTATCCCCGGAAGCCCAGGCGAATCTCGACGCCCGCTTCTTCGGCTTCGTCTGGAACAGCGCCCTGCTATCAACCCTGGCCGCTACAGCCGGCGTCTTGGTTGGGCTGCCTCTCGCCTACCTCGCCAGCCGAAAACCAACCTGGCTCAATACGGGTTGTCTGCAAGCCGCTTACGCCGGCTATGTCCTGCCAGGACCGGTCGCCGCACTCGCGGTATTGGTCCTCTTTCTAAAAGTCCTGCCGTTCTTTTATGGTACGGTCGTCGTGTTGATCGTCGCCTATGTCCTGCATTATCTCCCAGCCGGGCTCCAGTCGCTTGAACCGTCAATTCAACAAATTACGCCGAATCTTGAAGAAGTCGCCCGCACCCTGGGTCTGACCGTTCGGGAGACCTGGCGTCGCGTGACGCTGCCCCTCATTCGCAACGGGGTCATCGTGGCGTGGGTCTTGATCTTTTTGCAGACGATGAAGGAGCTCCCGGCGACGTTGTTGTTGCGACCGGTGGGGTTTGATACCTTGGCAATCCGTGTCTGGCTGGAAGCAAGTGAAGAGTATTACCAACTGGCGGCCCCGTCCGCCCTTTTGATCGTGCTCGTTGGCCTACCGGCGCTCGCCTTGTTGCTGTCCCGTGATTGGCGGGCAGCGTAACATCACTATGACCGCCCCCTCACACATCACACAGGTGGATGCCGACCGACACGAAGGTCACCTCCACCTCTCCACGCCGGCCTCTTCCATCTTGGAACTCCGTTCTGTGTCCTGTGCCTATGATCCCAGCAGGCCGGCGATCCGCGATATTTCATTTTCTGCACGAGAAGGCGAAATCCTCTGTTTGCTCGGACCGTCCGGCTGTGGCAAGACGACCGTCCTACGAGCCATCGCCGGCTTTGAACCAGTTCGGTCCGGACAAATCTTTTTATCAGGCCGGTTGGTCTCCTCGTCTTTAGAAACGATTCCGACGGAGGACCGCCGGGTCGGCATGGTCTTTCAAGAATACGCCCTCTTTCCACACCTGCGCGTCGCCGATAACATCGCCTTCGGGCTTCATCATCTGTCACGGGCGGAACGGACATGTCGAGTTCAAGAAATGCTGCAGCTGACCGGCCTCGAAGGGCTCGACCGACGCTACCCGCATGAGTTGTCGGGAGGACAGCAGCAGCGAGTGGCGCTCTCCCGAGCGCTGGTGCAGAATCCTGTCTTGCTTCTCCTCGATGAGCCGTTCAGCAACCTTGACCCCGATATGGCGGGCCGTATGCGACAGGAAGTGCACGCCCTGTTACGCCGGATGAAAACCACGACTATTCTAGTGACGCACGATCATGACGAAGCCTTCGCCATGGCGGACCGCATCGCCGTCCTGAATCAGGGAGTGCTCGAGCAGATGGATTCCCCGGAGCTGATTTATCATCTCCCCGCCACGCGGTTCGTGGCCGATTTTGTGGGCCAAGCCGACTTTGTCACCGGACAGATTCGACACGGCATGGTGCATACCGAACTGGGAGAGTTCCCCGATACGCTCAACAGTCCTGAGGGAAGCACGGTCGTTGTCATGATCCGCCCGGACGACATCCAGCTCATGCCCAATAAATCAGCCGAACCTCGGGTTGTGGCCCGCCAGTTCAGAGGGTCTGAAAATCTCTACACAATCCAGCTCCCATCCGGGCAGATCATCCACAGCAGTGAAAGCTCAACCTGCGTCTACCAGGAAGGTACCGCCGTCGAACTCCGTGTCTCTGCCACGCACACGGTTCTCTTTCCTGCCGAACCATCGCCTCACTCCTAGAGGTGTGGTCCGTGGCTATCGCCATCGAGCGCTGGCTCTTTTACCGACGCATCAATCTCTCTCAATTTTCAAACGCGCAACTGCTGGAAATCACGCTGACCAAACGCCTTGTGATTATTGGCACAGTGGCTGCTAACGCCCCATATATCGGCCTCCTGGGAACCGTTCTTGGTATAATGTTGACATTCCATACGATGGGAACGTCGGGGACAATGGCCGTGAGTACCATCATGATCGGCTTGAGCTTGGCGTTGAAAGCGACCGCCATCGGCCTTCTGGTCGCCATACCTTGTGTCGTGATGAATAACGTGCTGCGTCGTCGTGTGAGCGAACTCCTGACCGAGTATAGGACACAACATGGAACGGAACATTGATCAGATCAACGTGATCCCGCTCGTAGACGTGATGTTGGTCTTGCTCGTCATTGTATTGACCACCGCCACCTTCATCAGCACCGGGCAAATTCCCGTCAACTTAGCCAAAGCCAAGGAAGTGGGCGATCGAAAAGATGTCCCGATCGTGATTTCCTTGACTGCCGATGGAAGTCTATTCTTTAATGACTCTCCGATCCCCGATGGAGGCCTTCCCTCAGCGCTCAGCTCTCGCCCTCGTGAATCGGCCGTAGTCGTACGAGCCGACAAGGTCACGTTGCTCGAAAAATTCGTGGCCCTCGTCGACGAGATTCGCGGCTTAGGATTTCAGCAAGTCAGTCTGGAGGTCATCCGCCTGTGATGGGGAAATCCATGACGCGTTCAGGCGGTCAGACTGGCCCTATGGCGGCTAGTTGGCTGGTATCCTGCCTGCTACACGGAGGCCTAGCCGTGGCAGCCGTCGCTCTTCTCCAGCGTATGCAGTTGGCGCCGCAGGCTGACCCGTTCCAGTGGGATGTGGCGATGGTTGCGCCGCTCTCATCCTTACCAGGGGCCGCGTCGAGATCTGGAGCAATGGCGCCGCCAAGTCCGACGCGTCAGCCACACGCTCCGTCAGTGAACGATGCGTCTCCCACAGGGAAACAGATTCAACAAAGAACGATACCGATGACTCCGCAGGCACCCATTGCTGAAATCAGTTCAGAACCCCATCAGGAGCAGGTTCCCCCTGATTCGGTACCTTCTGCAGCAACTCTTCCAACACCACACGTTGCGCGGCAAGACCTGTCGGGTCCATCAGCTGACCTGGTGATGCCTGCTCACGAAAGTTCGACAGCTCCACTTGAATCCCAGGTGGCCAAGGATTCTCCACTCGACTCCTCATCTTCCATGATGGCCGCCTCGGCACCTTCCAATGAACTCAGGCCAACCAAGGCCGACTACGGATGGCTGGCGAAGCTCATGGCACAGTGGATCGAAGATCTCGATAAACGATACCCGGTAACATTACGAACGGAGGGTCTTCAGGGGAAAGTGACGCTGACTGCGATGCTACATGAAGACGGACTCTTGAGTGATGTACGTGTCGTAAAAAGCTCAGGCTATCCGATGCTTGATCAAGTTGCTTTGGAAGATGTGAGAAGCGGCCCCCCGATCAAGCTCTCTCGCCCACTGGAACGGCGCCAAATGCCAGTAAAGTTTTCGATTAGCTACGATCTCAAGATGGCGCGATAGTCCGCCTCAGCACCTCATGGCGCGTGCAGCCGACCACGGAGTCCGGATGAGACAGTGATCTTGCCCTCCTGGTCGATGATGATCGCCTCAACCCCCGGCAAGCGCTCCACCAACGCCATCCCCTGTTCGGGTCCTAACACAAAAATCCCCGTATCCAATCCGTCGGCGACTGTGCCTTCCTTGGCAATGACTGTGACGCTCTGACAAGCTCCTGCCGGGTGTAGGGTTTGCGGGTCCAAGATGTGATGATAGCGGACTCCGTCCCGCTCGAAGAACCGTTCGTAATCACCCGCTGTCGAAACGGCTTCATCGTTCAGGTCGATCATGGCAATCAACTCTTCCTCCCGACGTGGATGCTTGATACCAACCGGAAACCCCTTTCGGTCCGGCAGGACACCGAACGCTTTGATGTCTCCTGATAGCGCAACCACCCCGCCCATCACTCCCACTCGTTTCATCTCCGCCACCGCCCGATCGGCTGCGTATCCCTTCCCAATCCCACCAACATCAATACGCATTCCCGTATGCGGCAGATAAATAGTC
>JACRQB010000132.1 GCA_016222925.1 Nitrospirota bacterium
ATGGGTCGGCTTACAGTCGAGTGCTGCCAACCCTTCGGCAGCCTGCCGAGCACGTCTTTTCCCCTTCTCCGTGAGAGGGCGATTCTCTTCCGCCCCTTCCCATTCATCAGGCTCTACAGCGATCCCATGGCGAACCAGAATGCAGTCCATAACCACTCCCCACATTGTGGAGCACGAGCCTACCACAGGAACACAGCGTAATTAACAGAAGTTTTACATGGAAGAGACAATCTCGAAACCGAGGTTCGCTATTTTCACACCCGGATAATATAGGCAGGGAAGCAAAGATTGCTTCGGATATTGATGGATAGGCGGTAGCATGTCTTGGCAGCCACTCGAATCGGTTCGTCTGTTTGATGGCGACGTCGTATGGCAGCGGCTGTCCAAGCTCGACCTCATGGAACTATGGTCCTGGAGCATCAAGGGAGTCCTCAGCCTGGTGATCGTGATGCTCCTAACCGCCCTGACAGGTGGCACGCTGAAAACATTTTGGCATATCCGCTTGCTCGTCGATCACTCGGCCGAAGTCATATTGCGACAGATCATCGTCAATACGCTCATCCTGCTGGCCATTGTCGAAGTATTCAAAACGACGGTGACCTACTTCCGAGAAGGTCGCGTCAAGGTGACGTTCATCGTGGATACGATCCTGGTCGTCATGCTGACGGAAGTGATTTCCCAGTGGTTCAAAGGAGGAGACTGGCAAGCGCTGACGGTGCTCTGTGGCATTGTGCTGGTATTAGGAATCGTTCGCGTCATGGCCGTTCGATGGAGTCCGGCCTTCAGAACAGAGCCTCATGATTCCGTTCCCCATGACCTGCCTAACCAGGGAGGATTTCGATGACTCAACAGGCTGCGGTGAAACTACTCGCCATCGTCCATGAGCGGCGACAGATCCAACTTGAGGAACTCCTCTCATATCTTCCCGAGTTCACCTGGAATCAGGTGTTTTCGCTGGTGGATGAACTCAGTCGACGAGAACTCATCTGCTTGCGGCGGCAAGGGTTCGAATACCAATTGCGAGCCCCCTCGTTGTCCACGTAGCAGCTGCCTCGAACTAGCTCTTTTTCGTGGCCGCAGTCGGGCGGCGAGAGCTGAGCTGTTCGATACGCTCAGCCACATCTCGATAGGCTGGATCTTCCCGCCTGATCCAGCGATAGGCTTCGAGCGTTTCTGCGACCTGACCCAACGATTCCAGGGTTCGACCGAGGACATAGAGAATCTGAACGGTCTCCTTCGATGAGGCCGGTGTGGAGCTGAGCGCCTTCTGAAACGCCGGGACCGCCTCCTCATAGCGACCGGATAACTTATAACAGAGGCCGATCTGCGCATTCGCTTTCACGGCTAATGACGTATCTACGGCAGCCATCTCAAACTGCTCGATCGCGGCCTTATGCAGTCCTGCCTTTTTGAGCGCAAGCCCCCGCTCGTATCGTTCCGCAGGACTTACCTCAAACTCAGGCGAGTTCACCATCGGATCTGGCATGATTTCATTGTCCCTCTGAACCAACAAGAGGATCTGTGAAGAAAAACGGAGCGGATCCCGTCGATTCCAAGAACATGCTAACACCGGCTCGAGAAGATTCAAAGAATCTGTGTTTATTTATCAAAGCCTTACGAGGCTATCTAGAAGGCACATGAGAACACCATCGAGAAGACGAACACGTCAATATGATCGTGGGGGCTATTGATATGGAAACCACTAGCTCTTGCGGCCGAATAGAAAATGCAAAAGCTTCCCAACCGGCCCTCGAGACCCTGGGTTATTCGGCAGAACCGGCTCCCCGCCTGAGCCCGCCTGTTTCAGGACTTGCCGCAACCCCATCACTCGATCGGCAACGTCTTTAAACCCTGGGTTCAACTGATTGATGCGACTATAGACTTCAAGGGCCTCCTCGGTCTGCCCGGTAAACTTCAGACTGTGCCCAAGGAAATACAAAACATCAATACTCTCGTTCGGCGAAGCAGACGGATCCTCCAGCGCCGTACGAAATGCTTGGATAGCCGCTTGATGTTCTCCCATCCTTCGATAACAAAGACCGACCTGAGCATGAGACTTCAGCCACATCGACTCGCCCTGTGCGGCAACATGAAACATGTCCACAGCCTCTTTAAACCGACCGTGGCTCTTGAGCGCCACTCCAAGGGCGTACGCCTCTTCTGGAGAATCGGGGCGACGAGCGTCGAACGACTCCTCGGTGTTAGGGTCTCTCCCGAGGCTCCTCAGTGTGTCATCAACCTCGGTCGTATCCTCAGGAGTCTCGGCCAGCGCAACCAGTTCCTCTTTAGCCGCCAGAGGAAGAATCCCTCCCTTCGTGCGATCTCCGTAGGTCAATGCTCTGTCCGACACTTGATTGATCAGGCGTGGATTGCCTTGGCTCAAGCGATGCACCAGCGCACAGGCCTTGTTCGTAAAAAGAACCGCCGGTCCACCGGCGACGCGTAGCCGATGACGAATATAGTGTCCCGTGTCGACATCCGTCAGTGGTTTCAGATGATAATCGACGACGATCCGCTGCGCGAACTGCGTCATGTCAATGCGCTGCAACAACGTATACAAATCCGGTTGCCCAGAGAGGATCATCTGCAACTTCAAGGTCTTGCCATCGTTCAAGTTGGAAAGAAGTCGGAGTTCTTCGAGCAATTCGGCGCCAAGATTTTGGGCTTCGTCAATGATGAGAATGACACGGCGATGACTTTTGGACTCTTGAGTGAGGTACTCGGAGAACAGGTGATAGGCCTCGATCGGATCAAGCCGCTTGGTACTCAATCCCAGAGACAACAAAATCCAAGGCAACAGATGTTCGATGTCGTAGCGCGCGTTGGTCACCAAGCCAATCGTGTGCCTAGTGCCGTGCTCCGCAACCAGCTTCTGAAGCAGGGATGTCTTTCCAAGACCAGGCTCGCCGGTGAGAACCATAAACGGCGCCTCGCTCAGGAGGCCGTACTCCAGCAAACTGTACGCGGCTTGATGTTCAGAACCGGAGTACAGAAAACTGCTGTCCGGCAAGAGCGCAAATGGCTTCGCCTTCAGGTGGTAGAATGATTCGTACATCGTTGTGCCAATCAGCCCTCGCCACCACTAGGATGACAACATAGTCTTCATCTTGGCCAGCCTGAGGGATGAGCGCCCAGCTTTATTCAACACCGTTCCAAGCACTGGACGAGAGTTCTTGACCAACCCCAAGGCCCGCTGCAGCTCGTCACCCGTCGTCTTCCCTTCCTCCACCACCATGAGGAGTGCATCCGTGTAGGGGGAGAACGCCAATACATCAGCCGTGTGAAGCAACGGAGGCAGATCGAACACGACAATTCGAGAAGGGTATCGATGCTTCAATTCTTCAACCAAGGCCAACATCTTGGGCGACGTCAAGATCTCCGTCGAATTCGACAATGCGCGTCCTCCCGGCAACAGCACAAATCGGCCTATTCCTGGATGAACCAGGAGATCCTCGACTGGCTGATCGTCCAGCAAGTAGTCGGCAAGACCAAGACTGTTCTGTAACCCGAATACGTGGTGCACCGTGGGATCTTGAAGATCCGAGTCGACGAGGAGCACTGTCTGCGTCGTTTCCATCGCGAGACTCACTGCCAAATTCACCGCTGTCAGCGTCTTCCCTTCTCCGTAGCCTGGACTTGTCACGCCCACCGTATTCCATCCATTGTCCCGAAGCCGCTGCGTGACCTGAGTGCGAAGGATTTTATAGGCATCGATAAATGGTCCGTACTTGTAAGCAGCCATAACCCGATGCCGACGCAGGACAGGAAGTGGGATCGTGAGTGACTTCGTGTGCGTGTAGGTGATTGGAGGTAGAAGTGAGTGCTCCGCAGCCCGTTTTGAGGTGGACCTGTCGGAAGAGCCGCTCTCTGACTCTTTATACATTTCCAGTGCTGTTCGTATACGATCCATGGTCCTCCCTCGATTAACCCGCCCCAAAGCGCCTCAGTGCGGCAAACCACAACACATCCAACGGAATGAAGAAGACGTGCACTATGGCAAGCATCACCGCAAAGGCGCTAATTCCTGCGGTTTTAATGATGCGCCGTCGCATTCTCGTTCGAGAGAAATCTTCTTCATTCGGCATAAAGGGAACCACCGCCAAAGGAAATTGCTGCGTCAGCGAAACGAGCTGTTCAGGTGTGCGGATAGAACGATCGAGTGATTCCACTAGAGCCGCTGAGCCAACACTACTACCCACGGCAAGCATGACGCCGAGAAGAACTATCGCCAAGCGATTTGGCTTGAACGGCTTTTCAGGAAGACTGGGGGGATCAATCAACGAAAAGCGTTCGCCTTTCCGCTGCACTTCTAAACCTTCCGACACCTTCGCTTCCAACAATCGCGAGCGGATTTCTTGATACTTTTGACCCGATGTATCCCGATCCCGCGTCAGCACCAAGTACTCGGGTTCAATCTCCGGAGCCCGCTCCAAACGCGTTGCATATCCCTGAAGTCGGCGTTTCACATCCACACGAGTCTTACGAAGGGCCTCCAACGAAGAAGTCGAAGAATTCAGCTGGGCTTGAAGATTGATATAGGCGGGGTTTTCAGGTCTCTGAGTCAGAGGCTTAAGCGGCACTGTTCTGAGCCGACCCGTTTCCTGTTCGAGCGCGGCAATTTTCCTCCGCGCTTGGAGAATATCAGGATGCTCGCTCCCCAGCCGTTCCATGTCAGCCGCGAGAGCGGTACGGGCGTCGATAAGGCGTTTAGAGACCTCCTCCGCATCAGGGGCCTGCCCGCTTTCTTTCTCCAAGGCATCAATCTCTTGTTTCATCCTCATAATATCAGGATGGTCAGGTGACAGATTGGCGGCTGCTCCCGCAAATTCAGCACGAAGCGCCCGTAAGCGCTCGAAGGAGTCCAAAATACGGTCCCCCGTAACGGATAGAATCGGCGTGTTCGGCTTGATCGTCGCCAATTCTCCTTCAAGATAGCTTTTGCGCTCTTCATGGCCTCTGATCTGTTGATCGATGTCCGTCAACTCACGCTCAGCTTGATTCATCATCTGCTGATTAAGCGGCATCAGCTCAGGAAGCGCTCCGCCGGCTCGATGTTTAAACGACGCGATTTTTTCATCAATCTCACCGATATGCCGAGCGAGATTTTCCGCTTCCTGCTGAAGAAATGATGTCGCCTCCTGTGCTTGCCGCTCGCGACTCTTCAGGTTTTCTCCCAAGAACAGGCTGGTCAGCTCATTTGCCACCTTCTGGGCCAATTCGGGAGACCGGTTTTGATACGCCACGGTAAAGGCAATGGTCGCCTTGGTTGCATGCTGTGTGCGCTTATCCACGACATCGGCACTGATCACTTCCACCTCGATGTCCTTAATGAAGCGTTTGACGATTTCCTCGGCCGGACTGTTCTTCCGCAGATCTTCGTAGAGATTGAATTGGTCGACCACTTTCCAGAGAGTGGTGCGGCTCATCACCTGTTGTTTGATCGTCTCAATCCGTTGATCGGCATAACTGGTGATGGTCGACCGTACGAGGTCGGAGGGAATCTCCTGCTCCTCAATTAAGATGGTGGCCGTCGACTTATAGGTCGGCGGCCACAGAAATGCTAGAGTCAGGGCTACGGTCAAGAGGCCTAGGCCAGTCAAGAGAATAAGTTTACGCCGACGATGAAAGGCCGCAAGATAGTCCTTCACACTCATGGTACGCTCGGATGTCGATAACGAACCCTGTGTCGGTGCCATAGCCTTAGTAGGAAAAGGAACGTTTAGGTGGATAATAGGTCACCATGAACATCGTCGCGTGGGATTGGGCTGAGCCTGTGGCACTGTCAACATCGCGCCATCGATACATATACGACAGTTCCGCCTGCCACCATTCAAGAAACTTCCACGATAATTTCGGCGCGAGACTGACATAGCTGCTATCTGGAAACCCGCCACCGATGGCCGCACTCGCCTTTCCCGTCGTGAGTAGTCCCACCACTTGAAGAGAGCAGGCAAGGGTTTCCGATAAGTCATATGTCCCGGAGGCTTCTCCCCGGTTGGTCTGAATCAGTAGTCCGAATCCACTGGGGACAAGGTCACGGGTGAAGGACACCTGTACGGTCGCCCTCTCAAACTTTTTTATCATGCTCGCCCCGGCCAACCAGACTGTCTCACGGGCCGAAATATTGCCGAACGGCGTTTGCGTGCTGGAAGACAGGAACCTGGGACCGCCGTAGACAGTTCCCGTGAGCGATTCATCAAAGGCATGGGTCAGACTCATATTGATTCCAGGAAAGTTGGCTTGAAATGGAGTGGGAGAGTCGATCGTGTGGAAATTGACATACGATCCCAATAGTTGGATTTGATCACGCTCCGTTAGTTGATACTGAAGTCCACCAGAACCACCCACCAATCGGTAGTCAACCAACCTGGCGGTCTCATACGTGGTGTCGGAAAATTGTACACCTGATTGAAATGACAGCTTTTCAGTCACACTTCTTGTCCATGTCGGGTTTACAGTCCACTGATTTCGCTGAGCGAACTGCAGAACGACTCCCGTCGCCTGTAGTTCGCTCAGCAACGTATTGTCACGAGTGAAGCCACCAGTGAAGCCGATGAGATCCTTCTCAGTCCTATACCGTACGGACAACGGTGCAAAGACATTCGTAAACTGTCTATCCTCTCCACCAAAATATCCGACGACATCCGCCGCAAGCCGGCTGCTGACGTCAAGGCGTTCGGTCTTGCCGGCCAATTCTGTCGCGGGCGTCACCCAATAGCCGTAGGTCTCGTTGTGAGGCAGAGGGGTCAGGAGCAAGTTACTGTTATAGACCCCTTTAACCCCGAGGGATGGCGAGAGTGACCACTCTGCTGCTTCGCTTTGGAATGCCATGCCGTATCCCAAGAGCGAGAAGAGCAACATAAGCTTCCCGACGCCTCTAACGTATCGACATTGATCACGACCTCCAACCTCATGCCTCCCATGCATTGGTTACGGCACCATGACTACGTCGCCACGCTGGAGAATGATGTTCTGCTCCAAGTCCTTCCCCTTCCGAAGATCGCCGTACCGAAAGGGAATCGACTGTTGCATGCCTTTCACTCGACGCATGACCTTAATATCATTTTCCGCAGCAAAAGGAGTGAGTCCTCCGGCCAGGCTCAATGCTTGGAGCACGTCGGTGTAGTGCCCGACGAGATACTCACCCGGTTTGTTGACTCGTCCCACGACATACACCTTGTAACTAACGATCTTTGTCACGGCGACAGAAACGTTGACATTCGGAATATACTTCGTCAACCGCTTCACAAGCTCCTCCCGAATAGCTTCAACCGTTCGGTCCTCTGCCTGAATATCGCCGATGAGTGGAAACGAAAACATGCCGTCTGGTCGAACAACCACCTCTCGCGTCAGCTGTTCGTCCTTCCAGACAGACACCAGCATGACATCCTCGGCACCCAAGCGGTATCCAGGATCAACCTGCGACACCAGCGCAGACTGCATCGCCTCATCTGCATGCACAGGCATCACCGTCATCGTAACGGCAGCAGCCATCAGCCCCCCACCCAACAATACTCGCACTGAACGAGACATAGATTTTCCTTACCCCCTTAGTTGCGCGAGCACCTGCTCCGCCTCTCGGCGTCCGTCGAATGAATCAGCACTCTTGAGCGCCTTGGACAGATAGGTGCGAGCCTCAGCTCGTTTCCCGGACTGAAAGAAGGCGATCCCAAGATGGTAATTCAAAACGGAAATGTCAGGAGATTTGGCAACAGCATCTTTCATCAACCGAATGGCCTCTTCCCGTTGCCCCATTTTGAATCGTACCCAGCCGAGCGTATCGATAAAGAGAGGATGCGGCGCCTCCTTTTCAAAATCTCGACTGAGCGAAAAGGCCCTTTGCAAACTCGATGGATCACTCTTGTAGTCCACAAGTAGAACTGCCAAGTTATTCGCCGCCAGCAGGTTTCGAGGGTTCAGCCGCAAGGTCGTCTCATATGCGGCTATCGCGAGATCGATCTGCCCTTGCTCGGAGTGCGCAGAGGCCAACAGCAGGTGCAACTCCTCACTTTCCGGGTTGGCCTTGAGCCCATCTTGGAGAACCTGTACAGCCTCATCCGGCTTCTTCCTGGACAATGACAACGAGGCCCAGTTGAGCCAGGGCGTCATCCACTTTGGATTCAGTCGCACGGCCTCACGATAATGGTGCGCAGCCTCTTCATACTCTCGTGTGAGAGTCAAGACCTCTCCCAGCAATCCATGCGCGAATGGATGGTCTTTGCGGGACGCCAGCAGGGACTCCAGACGGGTTCTGGACTGTGTCGCCTGTCCCAACGCCACCTCCACCTTCACAAGAGACAACAGCGGCTCCGGTTCGTTCGGAGCCAGTGCCGTTGCACGCTCATAGGCTCGCCTCGCCTCGCTCAGACGACGCTGGGCCTCATAAAACCGCCCTTCGGCTAACGAGGCCAAAAGATTATTGCCGGTGGATATCTGACGAAGCCGCGTCAACGTCTGTTCGGCTCCTGACCAGTTTTTCGTCACCAAGTCCAACGTCATCAACATGTCAAGAGCGGTGACATCATCGGGACGATGTTTCAGCAGGTCGTCGAGCCGAGCACGAGCTTGCTGGTAACGACCGCTCCTGCTCTCAAGAACAGCAAGCGACCGTTTCGCATCCACCTGGTCTGGATACAGAGCCACGGCCCGTTCAAAACTGTCTTTTGCGAGATTCGTGTCACCGGTCAGCTGATAGGCCTGACCGAGGAGATAGTGGACGGTGGCCAAATCGGGTTGATCGTGCAAGACCGTGCGAAAGGCCTGCACGGCGTCTTTCCCATTTCGTCTGGCTAAAGCCATTCGGCCTGTGAGCATCAAGCCGTCCGAGGAGCGGGGATTGTCCTTCAATATCTCCTGCACCTGACGTTCGGCCTCAGCCTGCTTGCCCTCTCCAAAATCCATCTCCGCCAATTTGACCTTGGCTTCCAGGCCGATGGGTTTATCTTTGTAGTCGTCCACCAAGAAGGCATAGCGCTGACGAGCCTTGCCGTCCTGTCCGCTCTTTCTATAGAGCGCACCGAGCCCAAACTGGATTTGAGTCGAATGCGGGATTTGTGCCGTCGCATCAAGCAGCACCTGTTCAGCAGAAGCCATGTCCCTTTTATTCACAAACAACTCGGCGAGCATGATCCTCCGCTGCTCGCTGTTGGGGTCCAGCACAATCGCCTCTCGCAACACAGCTTCCGCTTTGTTCTGCGCTCCCTGCCTGACATAGAAGCGGGCAAGCCTCGCCCGATGATCAAAGGCGGTCGGCTCAGCTTCGATCATGCGGCGCATGACAGCCTCGGCACTGACTAGATTGTTTGCCTCTGTCAAGATCCGGCTCAAATTGGTCAGGAGATCCAAGTCCCTCGGATGGGTCTCCAGAGCACGCCTCAACGCCGCCTCCGCCTCTCGATAGCGCCGTTGTTGGCCGTACAATGTCGCGAGTAGGATGGCAACATCTGGTTCTGTTGGAAACTCTTTCGCCAGTGCCTCCGCTCCGTCAGTCTCGCTTCAAGATAGTACTTCGCTAGAGTAATGAGGGCGGCCGCATGATCGGGGACCAGGCGCACAGCCTCCTGATACAGCTGAACGGCATTACGCCAGTTTTTCTCTTTTTCTTCGACTTGAGCAAAGAGATAGTAGGCCTCCGCGTCTTTGGGATCGATCTTCAGCACGTTTCTCAGGGCGACCCGTGCCTTGGGATAGTTGGCTGCATCTATGTACTCATTCGCCTTGGCAAAGTACTTCGCTTTTCTTTCCTCAGGGCCACCGCACGCCGTCACGGTGACAGCGGCCAGAAGAACGATGCCGCTCATCACACGCACGCCAGACATCTCCCGACTACTGCCGTACAAAAAAGGTACACTCATAAGTCTAGGTTATTACGTAACCCGTCTTGCTACAACACAATCCGAATTCCGAGCCCGAACAGAATCCAGAGCGATACAAGGCCAAGCTGTCGGACACGGTTGGCAAAAGCATGGAGCAGCAACTCAAAAGAAAAGAAGAGCACCATCAGCTTGGCGGCGAAGATACCCAGATGCGCAATATCGGCGCTCACTTCGGGAAGCAGCGGGAAGGTCACCGCCAAGAACACCATCAGATAATCGAGCGGTGTGGTTTGAAAGCGGTTCTCCTCATTGAACCGGAGACTCAAGATGACCATCACGGCAACCACGATAAAGAATGCGTTGTGGAGCATCGCAACAGCGGACATGGATCGATATCGTGACGCTTCACAGACATAGAGGAGGAAGGTCGTCCCGACATAGAGCCCACCACGAACAAAGTACGGCGCAATCCGAGGAGAGAACGAGAGGCCGAGTAACACAATCCCAAAAATGATGATCGAGAGGTACCCGACATCGGCCGGCACATTCGATGGGACAAATACCAGCGCAATGAGGAAACATGGCACCGTCACGGCCAGAAACTGCATGGGCAGATCCGTCAGCCATCGACCACTCATCACTCGCCTCACGACTACATTCGAGAGGAAATGCCCACTTTGCGCCGTGAGACTGGGTAGCAGTCCTCGCCCTGCTGCGATGAACAGCATCAAGACCGATCCCGCAATCGTAAGATAGAGTAGTAGAATAACCAGCTCAGACTGCCATCGTAAGACATAGGCCAAGCTCAACATGCTTGCCTGGATCACGTAGATGACGGTCACGGCCTCATAGTGCGTGAATCCAAAGCGAAGCAGTTTATGGTGAATGTGTGCCCGGTCGCCGACGAATGGAGAACGGCCTTCTGCCAACCGCTGCCCCGTCACGCCGAGCGTGTCCAGAAACGGCAACCCCAACAGAAAGAATGCGAGGCTGGGAGTGAACGGACCATGTGACGAATCCGTCAACAGAACGGCCAGCACGCCCATGATGAAGCCCAACAATTGGCTGCCGCCATCTCCCATAAAGATGCGAGCCGGATAGGTGTTGTAGCGTAGGAACCCCAATAGCCCGCCAAGAAATGGGACCGTCAAGAACAAGACGGTCGAGTCATTGGAAAGATAGGCTAAATAGGCGATTCCAGATAAGGTGAGGAACGACAGCCCACCAGCTAACCCATCCAACCCATCCGTCAGATTGACAGCATTGGAGACACCGACAAGAAACAGAACGGTGACACACATCCCGGCCCATGCCGGCACCTCCACATCAGGGAGAAACGGAAGAGTGGTAAACCAGATATCTCCGCCTAACACAACGGCAAGGGCGGCGAACAGCTGGCCAACCAGTTTGCTTCGATAGCTAAGATCGACACGGTCGTCCCAGACCCCGAACCCCACAATGATCACACTGCCCAGCAGAACCGACAGTGTGACCGCATCTTTCTCGCCCCACCAGACGATCGACGCGCAGGCGCCGACGGCAAAAGCAATCCCGCCGATTCGTGGAACCGGATGTTCGTGAACTTTTCGACCCCCAGGCTGATCCATGATCTGCAACCGCGCCGCCATGAGCCGCAGGAGCGGGATCAGCGCCATGCACACCAGCAAGGCGGTCATAGAACTAAAAAACAGCTCGTTCACCATAAATACGCTCTCGATGCCTTCATCATAGCGGTTCAGTCCGGCACGAACCTCGTCAATTCCCGCTCGGCGACAACCGCGAATCCCTGAAGCCGCTGATCAACTGTGGACTCAGATTCCCCCGGACCAACCAACGAGGCCAACCTCACAAGGGCTCCATCGGTGCGTTGTCGAGAAACGGAATCCCACAGCAAGTAGACCTTGACCAGGTATTCACTTGTGAGGTGTCGCTCGCGTTGCTTGAACCAGTACAACACGATTTGCTTCTGATCCCCCTTCTGAATGACCGCTCGATTGACTCTGAGCGGCTGCATCATTCCCTGCGACACCGGCAGATCCCTTTGCGTCAGGGACACTATCTCCCATCCTCCACCTGGCAGACAGCTTTGAGGCGAATGTGCCGATTGCCCCTTCCGTTGTGATCGATAGTAGGCAGTATAGAAATTCACCGGCTGTTGCTTGTCTGACCGATAGTCTGCCAGCACGTAATCGTCGAACCGCAATGCATCGATGTATTGTGGCTCAAGGGGAAAAGGACTTCCTTGCCAACCGTCGATCTGCATCGGGAAGTCGACAAACGCCGCTCGCGGAGGAGGACTTTCTTTACGATCCACAACCACGGTTGAGAAAAGAGTAAATGGCGTGAGCAGGGCCACGCTGCACAGATAGGCCCGCCCCGAAGCCGATTGGATTCGGCATGGCACGATGTTCACGTCCGGATGGGCGTTCGCTTCTAATTGACCTTTCCAGGTCAATCGGTCAAAGACCAACCCTTGAGACTTCATCTCCCCTATTCTTGCTAGGAGAGCCATCTCTGCGATCAGCAACCCGAAACTCGCCATGAAAATGACCCCTCCCTCGAAGAGATGATAAAAGCCTTCAGCGGCAGCTTTCCCATAAAACTCCACCAACACTCCGATCATGCCGATGCGCATACCGTTCAGCACGATCGAAATTGGAATTGAGGATAGTACGAGCACCACTCGTTTCCACATCCTGCCTTTGAACAGGTACGCACAAAGCAGCGCGAGAGAAGCAAGCGGAAGCAGGTATCGAATCCCACTACACGCTTCGATCACTTGAAGCTGCACCGGCCCCAGATCGATGACATTGCCTTCGCGAAAGGCCATCACACCGACAA
>JACRQB010000261.1 GCA_016222925.1 Nitrospirota bacterium
ACTGGGCGCTGACCCGCCGGCGACGGTCGGCTTTGAGGCCAAGGTCGTGGCAGCTGATGGGCAAGTACTCTGGGTCGGTGGTTATTATGAACGGCAACGGCCCATGACCGAGGACCTCATGGGATTCTTGCAACGATGGGCTTTCGTGACGGCGGCAGAACTGGCAGAGTATGGGGTTGATGAGGTTTTGAAAGACTTTCCATTCGGTGTAGGGGAGGGTAAGTAGGGTGCTGGTTATTCCTGCAATTGATTTAAAGGATGGGCGTTGTGTGCGGTTACGTCAGGGCGATATGGCTGACGAAACGGTCTATTCTGACGATGTGACGGAGGTTGCCCGCAGGTGGCAACAACAGGGAGCCGGGCTGATTCACGTCGTGGATCTAAACGGTGCGGTCGACGGCGAGCCCAAGAATCTGCCCTACATCGAGTCCGTCATGAACGCGGTTCGCGTGAAAGTTCAGATCGGCGGGGGCATCAGAACCATTGATACGGTCCGCCGGTATCTCAATGCTGGGGTGTCGCGCGTTGTGCTCGGCACGGCAGCGCTCACGAACCGGGCGCTGCTCGATCTGGCCTGCCAGGAGTTTCCGCAGCGGATCGTACTTGGGCTCGACGCACGTGATGGTCGAATCGCTGTAAAAGGCTGGACGTCGGTATCCGATGTGAAAGCGATCGATTTGTTGAAGGAGCTGTCAGGCTGCGCGATTGCTGCCGTGGTCTATACGGATATCGCGCGTGATGGCATGCTGAACGGGCCGAATCTGGCTGCGTTGAAAGAAGTCGTCGAATGCTCTTCGTTTCCGGTGATTGCCTCGGGAGGGATCACTCGTCTGGAAGATCTCCAAGCCGTACGATCGCTTGGTCCAAAAATCGAGGGAGCGATCGTGGGGAAAGCTCTTTACGATGGGAAACTTGATCTGAAGGCCGCAGTGGCGGCTCTTGGCAAGGAGTAAGGAGTGAAGGGTTAGGAGCCGAACAAGGCTTTCCTTCTCACGTCAGTACGACTATGTTGACCAAACGCATCATTCCCTGTCTGGACGTCAAAGAGGGCCGCGTGGTCAAGGGCGTCAGCTTTGTGAATCTCCGCGATGCCGGAGACCCGGTTGAAGCCGCGGTAGGGTATGATCGCGAAGGAGCGGACGAGCTCTGTTTCCTCGATATCACCGCTTCGCATGAAAACCGAAAGACGATCATTGATGTCGTGGAGCGGACGGCTGCCCGGGTATTTATGCCGGTGACGGTCGGTGGAGGCGTGGGAACGCTCGACGATATTCGGGCCTTGTTGAATGCCGGGGCGGACAAGGTGAGCATCAATACCGCGGCAGTCCGACGCCCTGAGTTCGTGCAAGAGGCTGCTCAGCGGTTTGGGACGCAATGCATTGTTGTGGCCATTGATGCCAAGCGCGCAGTGGGGGATTGCTGGGAAGTCTTCACGCATGGCGGGCGCCGAGCGACGGGATTGGATGTGGTGGAGTGGGCGATGCGGATGGGACAGTACGGTGCCGGAGAAATCTTATTGACCAGCATGGATCAGGATGGCCGGCAAGCCGGGTATGATCTGGACCTGACGGCAGCAGTGTCTGGGGCTGTGTCGATTCCCGTGATCGCTTCGGGCGGAGTTGGCACCCTTGACCACCTCTACCAGGGCTTTGTGACGGGGAAGGCTGACGCGGTCTTGGCCGCTTCCATTTTTCATTTTCGGACCTATACCATCTCCCAAGCGAAAGCATATTTACAGGAACGTGGTGTCCCTGTTCGATCAGATAGTCTTTCTCGAGTGGCATGATACGATGAGTCAAGGATCGGCAGATCAGTTGAAATTCGATGGGCAAGGCCTGCTTCCGGTCGTCATTCAGGATTGGCTTGATGGGACGGTGTTGATGCTCGGGTACATGAACCAAGAGGCCCTCGCGAAGACGGTCGCCACAAGGAGAGTGCACTTTTGGAGTCGGTCTCGAAACAAGCTCTGGGAAAAAGGCGAAACTTCCGGTCATACGCTGCACGTGAAGCAACTCTTTGTCGACTGCGATCGCGACACCATTCTGGTGAAAGCGCAGCCAGTCGGACCGACTTGTCATACGGGCGAGCGGGCGTGTTTTTTTTCTGGAGTCGATGAACAGGGCGAGGTCGTTCGTTCCAACCCAGAGGATGCACATGGTGGAATTCTTGAGGGTGTCCTCAGGACGATTCAGGAGCGTCGCGCCAATCCCCAGGTTGGTTCCTATACCTCGAAGTTGTTTGAGGGGGGGCATGACAAGATTCTGAAGAAGGTGGCGGAGGAGGCCGGAGAAGTCTTGTTGGCGTCCAAAGGTGGCAAGAAAGAGGAGATCGTGTACGAAGTAGCTGATCTGCTCTTTCATACCCTCATGGTGTTGGGATATCACGAGATCAGTCTTCAGGAGGTTTTTCAGGAATTGGGAAAGCGGTTCGGCAAGTCCGGCCTACGAGATACGTGAAAGGTGTGCCATGAGTGAGTGTCTCTTTTGCAAGATTGTGGAAAAGAAGATTCCGGTGAAGCTAGTTCACGAAGATGAGCACACTATGGCGTTTGACGATATCAATCCACAGGCGCCCGCCCATACGCTGGTGATACCCAAGCGACATGTTTCGGCCGTTCAAGATGTAGAGGTGGAGGATGAGTCGTTGCTGGCGCGGTTGCTGATGAGTTGTACGAAGGTCGCCGTTTTGAAAGGGCTGCGGGAGTCCGGCTATCGGTTGGTGACGAATACCGGTCGCGATGCCGGACAAACCGTTTTTCATCTCCATTTCCACGTGATGGGTGGCCGGCCTATGGCGTGGCCTCCAGGGTGAGGGAATTCGGTGAATTGACAGCTTTTCCACCTGTCTGTTAATCTGAACGGTCAATTATTCCTATTACTTAGTAACCGACTCGTCCGGTCGTGCGCGACGGGAACGTAGGAGCTACGACTCTGGTGGGCCGAAGCTTGATTTCAGACGAGACCCTTACCTTGATTAAGGACCGTCTCGACATCGTCGACATTGTCAACCGACATGTGTCCTTGAGCAAGGCTGGACAGAACCTCAAGGGCTTATGTCCGTTCCATCTTGAAAAGACTCCGTCGTTCACGGTCAGCCCATCCCGACAAATTTTTCACTGCTTCGGCTGCGGGGCCGGGGGGAATGTCTTCACATTTTTGACTCGAGTCACGGGAGGAACTTTTCCGGAAGTGGTGCGCGACCTCGGACGAACGGTCGGGATTGAGATTGAGGAGACGACTGCTCGTTCTGGGCCGCAGGCCCACCTGGTCCAGACGGTTGAGCGAGTGAATGAAGCCGCCGCCGCCTGGTTTCAATGGAACTTACGTGACGAACGTGCAGGCCTTGTCGCTCGTGAGTATTTGACGAGCCGGGAGCTTCTTCCGCGTACGATCGATCAGTTCGGAATCGGAGTGGCATCGGCCGAATGGGATGGGGTGTTGAAGGGTCTTGTCAAGAAGGGGTTTTCACAAAGCGAGGTTGCGTCGGCGGGTCTTGTGATCGCCCGAACCGACAAGGCGGGGTTCTACGATCGGTTCCGTGGCCGTGTCATGTTTACGATCACGGATTTACGGAAACGTGTGGTGGGGTTCGGCGGCCGCGTGTTGGGCGAGGGGACGCCCAAATATCTGAACTCTCCCGATACGCCGCTTTTCAAGAAAGGGCAGACGCTATTTGCGCTCGATCACGCCAGGGAAGCGATTACACGGACGAAGACGGTCATTGTGGTCGAAGGATATTTCGATGCGATTGCGCTTCATCAGGTTGGGTTGACGCATACGGTGGCCACCTTGGGTACGGCCTTGACGCCTGAACATATCCAAGTCCTCCGGCGGTTTGCGTCGAAGGTCGTCTTGCTCTTCGATCCTGATGCGGCTGGCGTGCGAGCGGCATTGAGAGGGTTGGACTTGTTTGTGAACAGCGGGTTGGGCGTCAAAGTGGTGACGCTACCGTCCGGGGACGATCCCGACACCTATGTGCGGAAACACGGGCCCGAATCGTTTGTACGTCTGGAAGAGCAGGCGCCTAGCCTGTTGGACTTTGCCTTGGAATATAGTTTGAAGGCCACAGAGGCGAGTACGATCGAAGGACGGATCCGAAGCGTGGATGAAGTTCTGCGTATTCTACAGAAGAGCGAGCATCCGATTGAGCGGGAAGAGCGTCTCAAGCTCGTCGCGGAACGTCTGGGGATCAATCAATCACGGTTGATCGAACGGTACCCCGCACTCATGGCTCAACAAAAGCCCGGTCCGGGAACACTTCGACCAGCCGCTGTCGGAAAGTCGGGGGACTCCCTCTTCAAGGGAATCCCCGAGGAACGAGACTTAATACTCCTCCTGTTGCGGGGCACGCTGTCCCCAGCTGATGTACGACGACTGCAGCCTGAGAAGTTTTCGGTCGAAGCCTGTCGCAAGCTTGCGGAGCTTGCTCTGACCCATCTGGATTGCGATGGGCGCATTCAGGTCCAGTCGCTGCTGGGTGAGTCAGTGGACGACCCTGAGTGTGGCGCCCTGGCGACGGAGTTGTCGCTTCGTGACGATCATTTCGACGACGCGCCGGCGCACATTATGGCCTGTTTGGATTGTCTGGACCGAAAGCGATCGGAGCAGGTCCTGAGAGAGCTGATTGCCAAGTTGAAAACGGCTGAGCGCGAAGGCCGTGTGGACGATGCAGGTATGCTGAATATGCAGATCAACGAGGTACGGATGCGGAAAGCCGGCACGCCGACCGCCGGTGTGGTTTCATTGGTGAAGGAGTAGTCATGTCGAAACAAGAGTTGCTCGGTGAGGTGAAGAAGCTGATTACGATCGGGAAGGAAAAAGGCTTTCTGACGTATGACGAGCTCAATAGCACCTTGCCTGCTGAAGTCGTGGCATCGGATCAGTTTGGTAGCATCATGGCGATGTTCGGTGAAATGGATATCGAAATCATTGAGGCAAGCGATGGGGATCGGCCTCAAAAGCGATCTGAAGGTGAAGCTGGCGAAGAGGTGGAAGAGGCTGAGTCGGAGGCCGAGGAGGAAAATGAGAAGGCGATCGACCTGACGCCGGGCGCGCTCAGCCGCACCGACGATCCCGTGCGGCTCTATCTCAAGGAAATGGGAAGTGTGGCCCTCCTCAGCCGCGAAGGCGAGATCGAAATCGCTAAACGGATTGAAGAGGGGAAAAAAGATATCGCGTCGGTGATCTACGGCATGCCGATGACCATCGAATTCGTCCTGGCTCTCCGGGATCAGCTCAAGAACGCCAAGATCGACGTGCGTGAGATTGTGCCGATCCAGGAGACTGAAGAGGAGTTTGAAGAAGACCAGCCACCAGTGGAACGGGATTACGAGGAGTTGCGGGTCAAGACCCTTGAGTCGCTCAATGCCGTGCGGAAAGTTTCGCTTGTGCTGAAGGCCTTGGCCGAAAAAGGCAAGCATCTCGGCAGTGATCCGGCCAAGCAGAAGAAGTTCAGGAAGCAGTTCGAAGCGATCCGCCAGCAAGTGGTGGACAAAATTGAATCCGTCAACCTCCATGGTGTGCTGAAAGATCGAATGGTACAGCGTGTTCGCGATCTGGCGGTGCAGATCCGGGTTGCCGAACGGGAAGCGATCAGCTGTCAACGGCGGATCGGGGTGGGGGGAGAGGCAGGTGCCGAACTACTGAGGAAGATGTGCCGGAGCCGGCCGGACTTCTTGGCGGTCAAGCGGAAGACCGGAGTGTCAGAAGAAGCGCTGGTGGAGATTCGGAAGGTCTATCAAAACGCCAAAGCGAAGATTCGCCAGTTGGAAACGGAAGAGGCGCTGGTTCCGGCTGAAGAGATCAAGGATGCCGTCAAGCATCTGGATATTGCCGAAGAAAAGGTCAAGCGAGGGAAGGCGGAGCTGGTCGAGGCGAATTTACGGCTTGTGGTCAGCATCGCCAAGAAATACACGAACCGCGGCCTGCAGTTCCTCGATCTGATTCAGGAAGGCAACATCGGGCTGATGAAGGCGGTGGATAAATTCGAGTACAAGCGTGGGTACAAGTTCAGTACCTATGCCACTTGGTGGATTCGGCAGGCCATCACCCGAGCGATTGCGGATCAAGCACGAACGATCCGGATCCCGGTTCACATGATCGAAACCATCAATAAGCTCATTCGAACTTCCAGACACCTCGTGCAGAAGCTGGGTCGTGAACCGCTTCCCGAAGAGATCGCCGAGCGCATGGATCTCCCGTTGGACAAGGTTCGGAAGATTTTGAAAATTGCCCGTGAACCCATCTCACTCGAAACACCGATCGGTGAAGAAGAAGACAGCCATCTGGGCGATTTTATCGAAGACAAGAAGGCCGTGTCTCCGCTGGAAGCCGCCATTCGCTACGACTTGCAGCGGCAGATCAACAGTGCCTTGGAGACCTTGACACCTCGCGAGGAGAAAGTGCTGCGCAAGCGGTTTGGCATTGGGGAGGCGACGGACCATACTCTGGAAGAAGTCGGACAGGACTTCGAAGTGACGCGCGAGCGCATCAGGCAAATCGAAGCCAAGGCCTTGAGGAAATTGCGACATCCGAGCCGCAGTAAAAAGCTGAGGAGTTTTGTCGAGAGTGTATAGCTTTCAGCGTGATAAGGCGGCGTGAATTGACTCTGCTCGGAGCGGCGGCCTAAAATCACGGTTCGGGTGGCGACACCTGTTGAGGCTGACGGAAGCCGTTAGGAATGATTGGCCCAACAAGACATCAGCCTGAGTCCGAACCGTTCCGATCGGGCCCATAGCTCAGGTGGTTAGAGCGGCTGACTCATAATCAGCTGGTCCTAGGTTCAAGTCCTAGTGGGCCCACCAGTCGGGACCGGTGCCTGACCCATGTCGGTGCATCAGCATTGCTGGAAAGGATACGTTGAACCAAAAGCTGTCCCCGCTCATTGACTTGCAAAAACTCGATCTCCGGATCACGGAGATCACTGAGATCCGCCGAAAAATCCCTGAACGTCTAGACACTGCGGAAGTGCCTCTTCGAGAGGCGACCCAGCTCCTGAATGACACGAAAGCCGCCGGTGAGGCTGCCGTCAAGGAACGGCGCGCTCACGAAAAAGATCTCGAAGCTCATGAAGCGCATACCGAAAAGATGAAATCGCACGCGGCGAGTCTGAAGACCAATAAGGAGTATCAGGCGCATTTATTCGAAGTCGAGTTGGCGAATAAGAAGCGGGGAGACTTTGAAGAGAAAATTCTCTTGGCAATGGACAAGGTCGATCAACTTCAGAAGACCATCAATGAGCTTCAGGAGAAAAAGACCACGTTGGAGAAAGTGTTTGTCGGGGAGAAGCAGGGCCTGGACGCACGGGACAAGGAGCTGGCGACAGAACTCGCTCAACTCGAACTCCGCCATCGAGAGGCTGCCGGGCGGATTGAGAAGAGTCTGCTCGATCGGTATAACCAGGTCAAGGCCTCGCGGAAAGATCAACCGCTGGCGGCGGTGCGCGATGGGATCTGCGCTGGGTGTCGTCTCCAGATCCCGCCTCAGCTCATCGCACAAGTCAAACGCTCCGATGATCTACAGATTTGCCCCTACTGCCGGCGCATGCTGTATTGGGAGGGAGAGCCGGTCACAGAAAAGCCGTCCTTGCCAGGAAGTAAGCCGTCGGAACTCGAAGTAGGGGAATCGGTTTAGGCGAGTCCCCCCAGCACGGCCTTTGTGGTCTTAAAGTGCAGTTTGGCCACTGATCCCAGCCGGTCCTGCCCGTGCTTTTTGATGATCATCTTCGCGGCGAGCTCGACGGCTGGCGAGGCGCCTTTGGGCAGGGTAGTGCCGACTTCGCTGGAGAGGCGTTTCAATCGTAGCAAAAATTCCGCGCGGGCCAAGATCGATGCGGCGGCCACCGCCAAGTCTGATTCGGCTTTGGTCCGCTGTTCCAGCACGATCTTTCGCCCCTTTTCCTGCAGCACATTCAGAATCAACCGCTCATTTCCGAATTGATCGGAGATGGCTCGCTCGCAGGTCACTCGTTCAAGCAAGGTCTCGAGCGCCTTGGCATGACCCCAAGCCAGGAGACGATTGAGGTTGCGGATCTTTGCATAGAGTTCGTTGTACTTCGGTGGCCCGATTGCAATGACACTGTGAGGACAGATGGTCTTGATGTCCGGGGCCATCTCAAGAATCCGTCCATCCGAAATCTTCTTACTATCCCGGACCTGCATGAGTCTCAGTTCCCCTTGTGTCGTGGCATCGACAAACACGGCGGCGATGACAAGGGGGCCAAAGTAATCGCCCTTTCCGGATTCGTCGATACCGATACGTTCAATCGTACGAGATGGTTGTGGAGTCATGAGATAGTCCGCGCCCCTCTAGAAATTCTTCTTAGGGGCACGGTAATCTACTCAATCGCTTGTTAGTTGGTCAATGAACCATGATGGATCCAGAAACAGTTCTGTTTGGCTGGAGGTTGACGATGCGTGCCCCACAACTCATGCGCGTAACAACGATGTTCTGTCTTCTGGCTGGGGGAGTAGCCTTGGTGGGATGCGAGACCAATCCCTATACCGGTCGGAAGCAGTTACTCATGACGTCGATTGGTCAAGAAGTGCAAATGGGAGCTCAGGCGTTTGATCAGGTCAAGAGCGACCCGAAGATGAGACCGTCACAAGATCCTCGTGAGGTCGAACCGGTGAGGCGGGTTGCGGCTCGCATCGTCGAAGCCGCAAAACGGTCAAAGTACGCTGAGATGGCTCAACAATTTCAGTGGGAAGTGACGATCATTAAGGATGACAAGACGGCGAACGCCTTTGCTCTGCCTGGCGGAAAGATGGCGGTGTACACCGGCATCTTTCCCATGGCTAAGACGGAAGCAGGGTTGGCGGCCGTGATGGGGCATGAAGTCGTGCATGCCTTGGCTCGCCATGGCGCGGAGCGCATGAGTCAGGGGCAACTGACGAACACGGTGTTGCAGGTGGCGGGCGCGGCGATTGGTCTCAGTGGTGGCAATCCCATGCTTGGTCAGGCGACGATGGCGGCGCTTGGTGCAGGGGCACAGGTTGGTGTGTTGCTGCCCTTCAGTCGCAAACATGAATCTGAGGCCGATTATGTGGGGATCCTCCTCGCGGCCGATGCCGGGTATGACCCGCGCGAATCGGTGGCACTCTGGGAACGAATGGGGCAAGCATCGGGCGGTGGGGGACAATCTGAGTTTCTCTCCACCCATCCTAGCCACGATACCCGAATCGACCAATTGAAAGAGTGGATGCCGGAGGCCATGGCCATCTATCAGAAACGGACACCTGTGCCGGCGGCTTCGTTGCCGGATGTTGGTGGACGATAATGGTTCTCATCCTAACCTAATCGACTGTTCGTCGAATACACCTGGGCGGTCTGCTTGTCGCGACCGATCCTGGTCCTTTATACTGAGCAGGCGTGGGTGGAAGACTGGATGGTCGCTCGGTGCTTCGGTATCGAGAGGAAAGTCCGGACTCCATGGGCAGGGCGCTGGGTAACTCCCAGGCGGAGCAATCCGACACCAGCACCACAGAAAACAAACCGCCGATGGCCAACGCGACGGGATCCCATCTGGTCGCTGCGGCTCAGGTAAGGGTGAAACGGTGGGGTAAGAGCCCACCGCGGGGGTGGCGACATCACCGGCACGGTAAGCGTCGCCTGGTGCAAGGCCAAATAGGAAGACATGTGCAGCGCTCCTCACGGACCGTTGTACGCCGGCTGGCCCGGTCGAGGTCTTCGGGTAGGTCGCTTGAGGTTCGAGGTAACTCGAATCCCAGAGAAATGATCATCCAAGCAAAGAGGGCAACTTCTTTGCGGGACAGAATCCGGCTTATAGGTCTTCCATCCACGCTCTTTATATCGGTGACGGCCCTTGTGCTTGAGGCCCTTCATCCCTCCTCTTACCGGCCACACCGGGGGTGGTTGTCTTGACGGTCCTTCCTCAAGGGTGCTAGGATCTAAAATCTTTCTCCTTGATTTCAAACACATTTCTGCACGATGATGCGGGCTTCGCGGTGGGTTCCGTTTGAAGGTCTTACTACCAACTCGTAGACCCTATGCTTGCGGTTGGAGGGAGGGGTGCCATGAAACTAACCGGTGCTGAAATCTTCATCGAATGCCTGAAGCGGGAAGGAGTCAAGACGGTCTTTGCGCTTCCCGGCGGAGTCGTCCTGAAGATTTTCGATACACTCCACCAGCAGAAAGATGTGGAAGTCATCCTGACACGCCATGAGCAGGGCGCGGGCCATATGGCGGAGGGCTATGCGAAGGCGACTGGAAAGGCCGGCGTGTGTCTGGTCACCTCAGGCCCTGGTATGACCAACGTCATTACGGCATTAGCCGATGCCTATATGGATTCCGTTCCTGTGGTCTGTTTCAGCGGCCAAGTCCCGACTAGTTTGATCGGGAACGATGCCTTTCAGGAGGCCGACAACATCGGTTTGAGCCGACCCTGCACAAAGTACAATTTTCTGGTCAAGGACGTGAACGACTTAGCGGCCACGATCAAAGAGGCGTTTTATATTGCGACGACCGGTCGTCCGGGCCCGGTTTTGGTGGATATCCCGAAAGATGTCTCGATGGCTAAAGCGGAATTCACCTATCCGAACTCGGTCTCGATTCGAGGGTACAACCCGACCTACGAGGGAAATAAATGGCAGATCAAACAGGCAGCCGAAGCGATTATGAAGGCCAAGAAGCCGATTCTGTATGTCGGCGGTGGGGTGATTTTTTCGAGCGCCTCACAGGAATTGCTTGAGCTAGCCGAGATGACACAGATTCCGGTGGACATGACGTTGATGGGGCTTGGCGCGTTTCCAGGAGAGCATCCGTTATCCCTCGGGATGCTTGGGATGCACGGGACCTATCAGGCAAACATGGCCATGCATTATTCCGATCTGGTGATTGCCATCGGCGCACGGTTTGACGATCGGGTGACGGGGAAGGTATCGGAGTTCTGTCCCTATGCAAAAGTGATTCATGTCGATATCGACCCGACCTCTATTCGGAAAAACATCAATGTGGATATTCCGATTGTGGGCGACTGTAAGACGGTGCTTCGTGAGTTCAATCAGATCTTACGCGCAACGGTCAATGGGGAGCAGAAAGAGCTTCGCAAGCCTTGGTGGGATCAAATTCAGGAATGGCAGCAGGCCCATCCCTTGACGTATCACCAAGAGAAGGACGGACCGATCAAGCCGCAGCAGGTGGTCAAGCGACTGTATGAACTGACCAGGGACCGGGATCCGATCGTCTCAACGGACGTCGGACAGCACCAAATGTGGGCGGCACAATATTTCAAGTTGGCGAAGCCGAATCGATGGCTGACGTCGGGCGGACTTGGCACGATGGGTTTTGGGTTTCCGGCTGCGATGGGTGCGCAGGCGGCGTTCCGGGATCGCCTGGTCCTGTGCATTGCGGGAGACGGCAGCATTCAGATGAACATGCAGGAAATGGCCACGGCTGTGGTGAGCAAGTTGCCGGTGAAGATTATTATCCTCAACAACGGATTTCACGGCATGGTTCGACAATGGCAAGATCTGTTCTACGAAGGGCGCTATGCCTCGAGTTATTTGGATACGACGCCGGATTTCGTCAAGCTTGCCGATGCCTATGGAGCGGTGGGGTTGCGGGTTAACAAAGTCGGCGATCTCGATGCTGTCCTGAAAGAAGCGATGGCGACCGATAAACCTGTCATTGTGGATGTGCCGACCTATCCCTATGAGAATTGCTATCCGATGATTCCAGCTGGTGGTTGCAACCACGAGATGCTCCTGGAAGATCCGCCGGAGTTGAAGAAGAAGCAGACTGGTGCAGGAAAGGTGACGCCGGAGGATAAAGATACGGTCCTTACGGCATAGGGAAACCGTCGGCGAACGACTCTCAGCTGAAAGCGTTGTATGGAACATATTATTTCAGTAACGGTCGAAAATAAATTTGGGGTCTTATCACGGGTTGCGGGATTATTCAGCGGCCGTGGGTTCAATATCGAGAGCCTGTCGGTCGCCCCGACGCTTGATCCATCCATGTCTCAGATGACGATTGTGACGTCGGGTGATGAGCGGATCATCGAGCAGATCGTGAAACAGCTGAACAAACTCATCGATGTCATCAAGGTCGTGGACTTGAATGAAACGGAGTTTGTTTCACGAGAGACGGCAATCATCAAAGTGCATACGAAGGATGCGGATCGGGCTGAGGCGCTCAGAATTGTGGATATTTTCAGGGCTAACGTGATTGATTCGACGCCGAGCACCTACACGATCGAAGTATCCGGCGATCCCAAGAAGATTGAGGCGATCATCAATTTGTTGCAGCCTCTTGGGATCAAGGACTTGGTCCGCACTGGTCGCGTGGCCGTCGCCCGGGAACCGGTTCGTCCCGTTGCTGTCCAAACGAAGAAGGTTGCCCGCGACTAACGTTCGGTTGCACACGCAGTGTTGCTCTATACTGATGAGATGAAAGAAAGGGTTGGTCATGAAAATTTACTATGATAAGGATGCCGATATTCAGCAGATCCGAAACAAGACCCTGTTGCTGATGCTGTGAAGGCTTCCGATGTCGTAATGATTCTGGCGCCGGATGAGGCGCAAGCCGCCATCTATCGGCAAGACGTAGCGCCCAATCTTAAGGCAGGATCCTATTTGGCGTTCGGACATGGTTTCAACATTCACTTCGGGCAAATCGTGCCGCCGGCCTCCATCAATGTCTTCATGGTCGCCCCGAAGGGGCCAGGACATCTCGTTCGTTCCGAGTTTACGAAGGGCAGCGGGGTGCCTTGCCTTCTGGCGATTCACCAGGATCCCAGCGGCACTACGAGGCAGGTCGGATTGGCCTACGCGAGTGCGATCGGCGGTGGACGTGCCGGTGTCATCGAAACAAATTTTCGCGAGGAAACTGAGACCGACCGCTTCGGTGAACAAGCCGTGCTCTGCGGAGGGCTGACGTCGCTGATTCAGGCCGGGTATGAGACGCTGGTCGAAGCCGGGTACTCACCGGAGATGGCCTACTTTGAATGTTTGCACGAAGTGAAGCTCATCGTCGATCTGATCTATCAGGGCGGGATTGCCAACATGCGCTACTCGATCAGCACGACGGCGAAATACGGTGATGTGACTCGAGGTCCACGTGTGGTAACCGAACAGACGAAGCAAGAGATGAAGCGGATTCTCGACGAGATCCAGACCGGACGGTTCGCCAAAGAATGGGTCTTGGAGAATCAAGCTAATCGACCAGTCTACAGCGCGCTCCTTGCGAAGGGCGAGGCTCATCCTATCGAAGCCGTTGGAGCGAAGCTGCGTGGGATGATGCCGTGGCTCAAGAAGGATCAGCTCGTCGATAAAACCAAGAACTGAGGCAATTCCATGGTGGATCGTGCGGTCGGTGTTCCCTTTGCCAAAGAAGGAATTCCCTTCATTGCAGTCCCTGCCGGCGTTACACTCTTGACAGCATGGCTGGGGTGGCCGGTCGTTGCGTTTCTTGGTGGGATTGCAACGCTGTTCTCTGCCTGGTTCTTTCGCAACCCGGCCCGGGTGATCCCACAAGGCCCCAATCTGATTGTTGCACCCGGCGATGGTAAGGTGATTGCCATCGAGGAAGAGTTTGAGCCCCGCTACCTGAAAGAGCGTAGTGTCAGGCTCACGATCTTTTTGAATGTTTTCGATGTCCACATCAATCGTATGCCTTGTGATGGTGTCATCGAAGGTGTTCAGTATCAGCCGGGGTTGTTTTTGGTTGCGAGCAAGCCGGAGGCGACGCTGAGGAACGAACAGAACGCCGTGATGATCAAGACGCACGACGGGATCAAGGTGTTGTGCGTGCAAGTCGCGGGGCTGATCGCTCGGCGCATCGTTTGTTGGATCTCGGATCGAGAGCAGGCGATACGCGGTGAACGATATGGCTTGATCCGGTTTGGATCGCGCATGGATACGTTCCTTCCGAGGGGTACAAAGATTCGGGTGGCGGTGGGTGATCGCGTGAAAGGCGGCGAAACCATTATTGGAGAGTTGCCATGAAAACGGCAGGCTTCAAAAATTCCTTCGGGAAAGATGGGAAACGGCGGAAAGCCGCCATGCATCTCATTCCAAACCTCTTTACGACCGGTAACTTATTTTGCGGCGTGTTTGCCATCCTGTCCGTTTTCAACGGTCACTATCTGGAAGCCGCCATCGCGATTCTTGTCGCCATGATTTTTGACGTATTGGATGGCAAGTCGGCCAGATTGACCAATAGTACGAGTCAGTTCGGGCTGGAGTACGACTCGCTGTCCGATGTGGTGTCATTCGGGGTCGCACCGGGTTTGTTAATCTACTCCTGGGCATTAAGCGGGCAGGGTACGTTCGGCGTGGCCGTGATGTTTGCCTACGTGGCCATGGGCGCCGTGCGATTAGCGCGATTCAACTCTACTGTTGCGCTCTCAGATGGGAAGTACTTTACTGGTCTCGCTATCCCAGCCGCAGCCGGGGTGGTGGCGTCCCTGGTGGTCTTTGATCATTACCTCCTCAAGATGGGAGGCGATGTCAGGCCGATCGTAGTCCTGCTCATGACGTTAGCGCTTTCGTTTTTAATGGTCAGCACGATTAAGTATCGCAGCTTTAAAGAGCTGAAATTTAAGGGGCACGGGCAGATTACCTACCTGGTCTGGGGTATTCTGACGCTGATGCTGGTGGCAGCCTGGCCGGCGGTCATGTTATTTGTCATCTTTGCTGGCTATGCACTGATGGGACCGGTCGAAAAAGTCTTTTCGCTAGTTGCTCCGGCAGCTGGGAAAAAGAGCATCGGAAAAGTCGAGCCTCCGCCGATCGAATCCAATTCATAACGGTGACAACCGTGGGGGAAGTGAAAAGGTTGTGAACGGCTAAGACGAGGAGTAGTACGCGAGCCATCTAGAAATAGGGTGGTGAGTGTTCTGAAGAGAGCTGGTGGGTGGTGCAAACCAGCCTAGATGTCGCCGAACTCGCCTCTGAGCCGAATCTCCGAACATGAAGTAGGAGATTCCGCCTTGCCTCCGTAAGAGGCTGAATGAAGGGTCTGATGACCAGTTGGTCCTCAGGCTAAATCAGGGTGGTACCACGGAGTGCGTCAAGCCTTCGTCCCTGGATCTCAGAGGGATGGAGGCTTTTGTCTTTTTACAAGCTGCCGAAAAAGCCTTCCCGCTGCGTTCTCAGTCGTTCAAACCCCTCAGCGTACCACACGCGTACGCCTCAGGGCTCTCACTCCTTGCGGCCTTGCCGGAAGGACTTTTTGAGCAGCTTGTTGTCGGAGGTCAAACATGACACGCATGATCAGAATTTTCGATACGACCTTGAGGGATGGCGAACAATCGCCTGGCGCCAGTATGAACGTGGAAGAAAAGGTCATGGTCGCCAAACAACTGGCCCGGCTCGGTGTCGATATTATTGAGGCGGGATTTGCCTATAGCTCGCCCGGAGACTTTGAAGCGGTGCGGCGTATCGCCCAGGAGGTCGAAGGACCGACGATCTGCAGTCTGGCACGGGCTCGACCAGAAGATATCGATCGAGCATGGGAGGCGTTGAAAGGCGCGCCGAAAGTCCGCATCCATACGTTCTTGTCAACGTCCGATATTCATCTGAAACACCAGTTTCGGATGACGCGGGAGCAGGCCAAGCAGCGTGCCGTGGAGATGGTCCAGCGGGCGCGGGGTTATGTGGAGGATGTCGAATTCTCTCCAATGGATGCGAGCCGATCAGATCCCTCGTTCCTCTATGAGGTCATTGAGGCGGTCATCGCTGCCGGAGCCAGCACCGTGAACATTCCTGACACGGTCGGGTACGCCGTTCCACAAGAATTCGGCGCACTGATCAAGGGGATTTGCGACAAGGTCTCCAATGCCACACAAGCCGTGATTTCCGTCCATTGCCACAACGATCTGGGGGTTGCGGTGGGGAACAGCTTGGCGGCGATTATGAATGGGGCAGGCCAAGTGGAATGTACGATCAACGGAATCGGAGAGCGCGCTGGTAACACCTCTCTGGAAGAAATCGTGATGGGACTCCGCACCAGGACCGATTTCTATCAGGCGGATACTCGCATTCGAACCGAGGAGATTGCCAAGACCAGTCGTCTGGTCAGCAAGATTACGGGGATGGTGGTGCAACCCAATAAGGCGATCGTCGGGGCGAACGCCTTTGCCCATACGTCGGGCATTCATCAGGATGGTTTGCTCAAAGAGAAGACGACCTATGAAATTATGCGTCCGGAATCGATCGGATTGGTCGAAAGCCAGATGGTGATGGGCAAGTTGTCCGGGCGTCATGCCTTCCGGCAGCGTTTAGAAGAGTTGGGGTACAAGCTCGGTGAGGCAGAGGTCAATCACGCCTTCGAGCGGTTCAAGAAACTTGCCGATCAAAAGAAAGAGATCTTCGAGGAAGATCTTGAGGTCATTGTCTCCGAAGAGTTGTCGAAGATGGCCGAGCGCATTGGGCTCAAAGGACTACAAGTATCGAGTGGAACGATGCGCAGGGTGAAGTGTCGGTGCGGGTGCAAGAAGATGGTCGGACGGTCACAGGCCACGGCGCCGATACCGATATCATTACGGCGTCTGCTCGAGCGTATATCAGCGCCTTGAATAAGCTGGCCTACCTGGGGACAAAACAGGCGCAGGGCGAGCAGAAGGTGAGCTTGATTTGACGCGGATCTCCACGGTACAGTTTCACGGTCTGTGGTGAGGCCTGTTGGATTGAGAGGGTTTGTCCGTGTTCAAGGTGACGCTGGCGGATCGCCCAGAGTTCCTGGCTGGGGACGAGACTCGCTTGCGGGAGATTTTTCACCCTGCCAAGCATCAGCTCAACCTGAATTATAGTCTTGCCCACGGGACATTTATGTGCCGCCGGGAGGGCAACAGTTCGTGGAAAATACCGGAGAGACCGATATCGAGTTTCTCTGCCTCGTCGATCCGGCCTGGCGGATGGAAGATGAAGCGATACTGGAATAGGATATGAACCGATTGACTCATCGAAAGGAGCACCAGTGAAGGCCAAGATTGCAGTGTTGGCCGGGGACGGAGTGGGGCGCGAGATCATTCCTGAAGCCGTAAAGGTTTTGAAGGTGATCGCAGAGAAATATGGACATTCATTCGAGTTTACGTCCGCTGATATCGGCGGGCAGGCGATCGACAAGTTTGGCGTACCGCTGCCGAAGGATACCTTGGCGCTTGCCAAGCAAAGCGACGCCGTCTTGCTGGGGGCCGTCGGGGGGCCGAGGTGGGAAGGTTTAGAGTACAGCCTGCGGCCGGAGCGCGCACTACTCGGAATCCGGGAAGCCTTAGGACTCTATGCCAACTTGAGGCCGGCGAAGCTCTATGCGAATTTGGTGGATGCATCCACATTGAAGCGCGAGGTTGTCGAGGGGATCGACATCCTCGTGATCCGCGAGCTCACCGGCGGGATCTATTTCGGCAAACCGAAGGGGATCGAAAAGTTGCCGAACGGCGAAGAGCGAGGGGTCAATACGGAAGTCTATACAACGGAAGAGGTTCGACGGATCGCCAAGGTTGCGTTCGAGGCGGCGCGGAAACGGCGCAAGAAGGTCACCTCGGTCGATAAGGCGAATGTGTTGGAATCATCCGAGCTGTGGCGCAAGGTGGTCATCGACGTCCACGCGTCCTATCCGGACGTTGAACTGGGACATATCTATGTGGATAACGCTGCCATGCAACTAGTGCGGAACCCGCGACAATTCGATGTGCTGCTCTGCAATAACATGTTCGGAGACATTCTGAGCGATGAAGCGGCGATGCTGACCGGCTCGATCGGGATGTTGCCGTCGGCGAGTATCGGGGCCAAGATCGGCCTCTTTGAGCCGATTCACGGGAGCGCTCCGGACATCGCAGGGAAAAATATCGCGAACCCCATCGCCACGATTTCATCGGCTGCCATGATGCTGTCGTATGCCTTTCAACTCGATCAAGAAGCGGAAGCCATCGAACAGGCCATCGTGAAAACCCTCGACCTTGGCTATCGAACCAAAGATATTCAGAGTCCCGGAGCAAAGATTGTCGGGACGGTGGAGATGGGCGAGGCGATTGTCCGAAACTTGAATTAGTCATCGACTCTGAACCATGGCTGCCATTCTTTCCACATGGATGATCAGAACACTCGCCGGTAACGGCGAACTTGGTTGTACGGGAGACGGCGGACCTCCAACGCAGGCCCGTTTGAACGAGCCGAAGGGTCTGACGGTCGATTGCCACGGGAATGTCTATGTAGCCGATTCTGAAAATCATATCGTTCGCAAAGTCGATCGTGCCACCGGTATTCTGTCAACCGTAGCTGGGAGACGAATCACGCAGCCGCGTCTCCCAAGCAGTATGGTGGAGACGGCGAGCCAGCGGTGGGTGCCCATCTCAACTTCCCTACGGCGGTTGTTGTGGATCGGGAAGGGAATCTCTATATCGCTGATACCATGAATCATCGCGTGCGGATGGTCGATGCTGAAACCGGGATCATTTCGACCGTGGCCGGAACTGGTCAGGCACGCTTCTCCGGTGATGGCGGCCCTGCCAACCGGGCGGCACTCAATGAACCTGCGGCTCTGGCCGTTGACGACGAGGGTCGACTCTATATCGCCGATCAAAGCAATCATCGTGTACGGATGGTAGATCTCAAGACCGGTATGATACAGACGGTTGCTGGAATCGGGATCGCAACGTACGATGGTGATGGGAAACGAGCGATTGAGATGGCTCTTGCCGGTCCCAGTGGATTGGCTCTCGTAGCTGATCGACTCTATGTTGCTGATACGTTCAATGGCCGAGTGCGATGTGTCGAGCTCTCATCGGGGTTGATGACCACGGTGGCCGGCGACGGCGGAGTCTATCGGTATGCTTCGCCGTCGGAGGCGCCGTCAGCTAGCCTTTCACGCCCGACCGGAATT
>JACRQB010000051.1 GCA_016222925.1 Nitrospirota bacterium
AGTTGGACTGGGATGTGGCTGAGGGGGAGAACGCCAGTCAGCCCCCACCGCGGCAGGCCGACGCAACCGTGCCGACCATCTGTCCCTCGCCGCACGCCTATGGCGCCTCCCCCTGATCGTCAGTCAATTGCGGAATCCGGGATTATGAAGAGGCCTCTCGTATGACCACAGACCCGCTCGTGACAGCGATGCTTCCCATGTTGCACAAATTGTGCGACGGTCAGGTCTGTATCGCCATCGGGGGATCGCGGGCCAAGGGATCTGCCGATCAGTGGGCGGATCTCGATATCTATCTCTTTTCGACGACGGTCCGGACTTGTCCGGACCGAGAGACGTTGGTCTCGGCCCTGCTGCCGGAAGCCCGCAACGTGACCACTTGGGGATGTGACGATCCGTTTGTGGAGGGAGGCACGGATTTCCTGCTCGACGGTATTCGCGTGGAATGTTGGCATCGCAACCAAGCCTCTGTGGAAGCGAAGCTGCAGGCCTCGTTGAACGGAGAGATCACGCGTCAGTACTCGGCCTGGGCGGTCATGGGATTCTTCGACCATACGGTGCTTGCCGACATCCGTACCATGCACATTGTGGCCGATGCCCACGGAACCATCAATCGGTGGAAGCAGACGGTTTGCGTCTATCCGGAGACCTTGCGCCGGTCACTGTTGCAACGCTTCATGCGAGAAGCGGCATTCTGGCCGAACTCTCCTCATTACCTGAGTGCCATCGAGCGAGTAGATCTTATCTATACCAACGCCATTGTGCAGCACACGCTACACGCACTCATTCAGGTGCTGTTCGCGCTGAATCGAGAGTACTTTCCAGGTGAGAAGCAGCTCATTAATACGATGGACAAGCTCGCCTTGAGACCGCGAGGGCTGTCCGACAGGATACGTCAAATTCTCAACCCAGGGATGGCCATTGGGCGAGACCAACTTGCCGCCCAGGCCAACGCACTTGCCGATTTGGTTGTGGAAACGAAGTCCTTGGTGTTATCCGACCAAAGTTAATCTGAGTTCAGGCAGCGCAGCAGCGTACCTCAGCAGCCCTACCGTATGGTGAGAACCAAGGAAATACGCATCTCACGGATTGCGAGACTCAACCTCTTCGTAGAAATGTAGAAATTTGATGAACCATCACTACGGGACTATCACCGCACAGGCGAGGTGAGGAAATAATTTCGTGTTCCGTCTAAGTAGTACAGAACGACTCAGTCATCAGAGAAGGGACGCGGTCCCGCTACCGCGCTAGTGCTGTCCCCTTCAATGCAGATGGCCTTCGAGCTCACCGACTGAGGCAACGCGAGAAACCCTATAGAGGTTCACTGAGGTTCGGGATGAAAGGGCAACCGACATCCCACGCTCCTGGTGTGTCTTTAACGTCCGAGGGGGACTGCATTGGCATCCGAAGAGCACAAAGGCGTCGCGACACTCGTCGATCTCCTTCGTGGAAGAGCAGCCGATCTCGCCGACCAACCGGCGTTCATATTTTTAATTGACGGAGAGACGCAGGCCTGCGAGCTGACATACGGCGAATTGGATCACCGCTCGCGCGCCATTGCTGCTCGGCTTCAATCATTGGGAGCACGAGGTGATCGGGCTATCCTTCTCTATCCCCCCGGGCTTGACTACATTGCCGCTTTCTTTGGTTGTCTCTATGCAGGCGTCGTCGCCGTACCGGCCTATCCTCCACAACGAAAGCGAACGCTGGGAAGATTGCAAGCGATCCTCACCGATTCAGGAGCGACCGTTGCTCTGACGACGACAAAGGTTCGCGCCGGCATCGAGCGGCTGAGCCTTCACGATCCAGAAATGAACGGATTTAGACAAGTGCAGTGGCTCGAGACCGATGCCTTCCCCGAGAGCATCGAAAGCACGTGGCAAACACCTGCCGTGGGTCTCGACACGCTCGCCTTCCTTCAATACACCTCAGGATCGACCGGATCGCCGAAAGGGGTCATGGTCAGTCATGGGAACCTGTTGCACAACCAACGCATGATTCAGTCCGCTTTCGGCCATGGCGAGAATACGACGGTGCTTGGCTGGCTACCCCTCTATCACGATATGGGACTGATCGGAAATGTCCTGCAGCCGCTCTATCTTGGCCGGCCCTGCGTGCTGATGTCGCCCGTGCATTTCATGCAGAAGCCATTTCGATGGCTGTCGGCGATTTCTCGCTATCGCGCAACAACAAGTGGGGCGCCAAATTTCGCCTATGACCTCTGCGTTCGTCAGATTTCCTTGGAGGAACGAGAACAATTAGACCTCAGCTCCTGGTCGGTGGCGTTCAACGGAGCTGAACCCATTCACGCTGGAACGTTGGATCGATTCACGGACACGTTCGGTCCCTGCGGGTTCAGGCGTGAAGCCTTTTATCCCTGTTACGGATTGGCTGAAGCGACATTGTTCGTGTCCGGCGGTGAGCGTGGCGCAGCGCCCATTCTCAAGCTCGCTGAGAAGGCCGCGTTGGAGAAGGGCGAGGTGATCGAGGCTTCTCAGGCCGGTACCTCTGCTGCCCCACTGGTCGGATGTGGTCGAACCGCCGCGGATCAGCAATTAGTCGTAGTCAATCCGGAAACCTTATCACGCTGTATTCATGGTCACGTCGGAGAGATCTGGGTCAAAGGCGCCAGCGTGGCGCAAGGATACTGGAATCGAGTTGAAACGACTGCGCTCACGTTTGCCGCCACGATTGCGGATACCGGAGAAGGTCCATTCCTTCGAACCGGCGATCTCGGAGTGATTCAGAACGGTGAACTGTTCGTTGTCGGCAGATTGAAAGATCTGATCATCATCCGTGGCAGGAACCATTATCCGCACGATATCGAGGCGACGGTACAGGAGAGCCATCCCTCTCTCAAACCAGGCGGCGGCGCGGCTTTCTCCATCCCGGTCGATGATGAGGAACAATTGGTGGTAGTGCAAGAAGTGGTCGGTCATTCATCAATCGATCTCGGCTCCCTCGCTGCAAGAGTCGGTCGAGCGGTCACGGAGCATCACGAAGTTCAAGTCCATGCCCTTGTTTTGATCAAGCCCGGCACTCTACCTAAGACCTCGAGCGGTAAAGTTCAACGGCATCTCTGCCGCGCGAAGTTATTAGCCCATGAACTAGCGGCCGTTCACACCACGTCCCATGGTGAGCAGGTGGACGGAGAAGCCGATGGCGCTGATGATGTCGATGATGAGATGGTCGCAAGAGTGGCTGAAATCTGGGCTCAGGTTCTTGACCGGCCTCATGTGGGGCCTCACGCCAATTTCTTTGAGATGGGTGGAGATTCGTTGCGCGGCACACAAGTGTTGGCCAAACTCCAAGATGTCTACGGCGTCGAGCTTCCTCTTGAATCTCTGTTCGACGCTCCGACGGTAGCAGGTCTGGCAGCGCAGATTTGCTCAACATCTCGGTTGACGCCGTCATCGTCGCAAAAGATTTCAGAACCGACTACTCGCAAAAATGTCACGCCCTTGTCCTTTTCCCAGGAGCGATTCTGGTTTCTCGATCAACTTTCGCCTGGCAGCTCGTTCAATAATATTCCGGTCGCCTTGCGAATCAGGGGAGTGCTCGATCTGACGGCGCTTCATCGTGCCCTGAAGGAAATCATACAGCGCCATGAGATTCTTCGCGCGCGATTCCTCACCGACCAAGGCCATCCAGCTCAAGTGATCGATCCGCATTGTGAACTTCCGCTCCCGATCGAGGATCTTACGAGCCTGGGAGAGGCGGTTCGGGAAGCGCAAGTCACGGCGCTGACGTCGAGTGAAGCCCATCAGTCGTTTGATCTAACGGCAGGTCCGTTGATTCGGGTGCGACTGCTTCGTCTGAGTCGAACGGACCATATCCTGCTGCTCACGATTCATCACATCGTTGCCGACGGCTGGTCCATGCGAGTTTTTGGCCGCGAATTGACGCGGTTGTACGAGGCATTCAAGAAGGGAATGAACTCTCCTCTCCCACCTCTGCCGAGGCAGTACCAGGATGTTGTCTTGTATCAGCGTCACTGTGTGGATAGTGAAGAGTGGAAGCGGCAAGAAACGTACTGGCACCGACAGCTGACGTCCGTTCCGCATGTGCTTGACCTGCCAACCGATCGCTCTCGTCCCCCTGTGCAAGGACAGAAGGGGGATCGGTATGTCTGGACTGTGCCCGAAGACGTCGGGAGGCGGCTCCACGACATCGGCTGTAGGCAACGGGCGTCTTTGTTCATGACCGCTCTGGCTTCGTTCGACCTGTTGTTGGCCCGCTACAGCGGACAATCGGAGTTCTGTGTCGGTACGCCGGTTGCCAACCGATCTCAGCCGGAATCCGACTCCATCATCGGCTGCTTGGTCAACACGGTCGCATTGTGTGTGGACCTGTCCGGTGATCCGACTTTTCTCGACTTGCTGGCACAGGTGCGGAAGACCGTGCTTGAGGCGCAGACCAACCAAGACCTTCCATTTGAACGGTTGGTTGATGCACTTCACGTCCCGCGCAGTCTCAGCCATACGCCGCTGTATCAGGTGATGATGACCTTGGAAGAAGAGCAACCCGAGCTCTGCCAGCTGGATGGTCTAGATGTGTGCCGGATAAAGACGAGCCCCCAAACATCCGTTTTCGACCTCACTCTCGAGCTGACGGCGATGAAAGACGGTCGGTTAGAGGCGGTGTTTGAGTACAACACGGATCTATTCACCCGTGAAACCATCGCACGCATAGCTGGGCACTTTCAGCAATTGCTCAGACAGATTGTGTTGAATCCTGAAGAGCATGTGAGCGAATTTGATGTGCTTGGCGAAGATGAACGCAGGCATCTCCTCCACGATTACAACGTGACAGCTGCGGACTATCCACAGGAACTGTGCCTCCATCAGCTGTTCGAACAACAAGCGAAGCTCACACCGGATGCCGTCGCGATGGTGTGGGAGGGCGTTTCGTGCAGTTACCGGTCGCTCAATACACGAGCCAACCAGTTAGCCTGCTATCTCAAACAGCAGGGCATCGAAACGGAAAGTCGCGTCGCACTCTGTCTGGAGCGGTCCCTGGAGATGGGAACGGCTCTGCTCGGAGTGTTGAAAGCTGGGGCGTCCTATGTGCCGATGGACCCCTCTTTTCCTCAAGAGCGATCGCGCGCGATGATTCAGGACAGTGGAGCACGAGTGCTGCTTACCCAAAAACGGTTCGCCGCGCACTTTCACGATGCGACGGTTCCGGTCATCGCGCTGGATGAGATATGGCCGGTGCTGGCGTCCTTGTCCGATTTCGATTCGCCTTCGGCTGCCGTTCCTCAGAATTTGGCGTACGTGTTGTATACCTCTGGGACGACTGGTCAGCCGAAGGGAATCGAGATCTCGCATCGAGCGGTAGTCAATCACAGCACGGCTATGGCGAAGCACTATGGGCTGCGGCCCACCGATCGTGTGCTGCAATTTGCCTCGATCAGTTTCGATGTCGCGGCCGAGGAGTACTTTCCCACATGGTCGGCGGGCGCATCGGTAGTGTTGCGGCCCAACGAGCCGGTGCCTGAGTTTTCCGAGCTTCGGCAGTTTATCGAAGATCATGGTCTCTCGGTACTGAATTTGCCGACCCCTTACTGGGCTGAATGGATTGAAGCGTGTGAACAGGATGGAACGGCTCTTCCGAGTTCGGTCCGTTTGGTGATCGTAGGAAGCGAAAAAGCGTTGCCGGATAGTCTGGCCCGTTGGCAGCGACTTGCCGATGATCGCATCGTCTGGTGCAACTCGTATGGCCCAACCGAAGCCACGATCACGGCGAGCTATTTCATGCCTGAGCGGCTGGAGGATTGGACCTCCGCAACCACGGTGCCGATCGGACGGCCTATCGCCAACGTTGAATTGTATGTGCTCGACTCGGCGTGCCAGCCGGTGCCCATCGGCGTGACGGGTGAACTCTACATCGGCGGGGCCGGGTTGGCGAGAGGATACTCTCGCCAGGCGGATCGGACCGCCGAGAGGTTTGTTCCGCACTGCTTCAGCCGCGAACCTGGTCAACGATTGTATCGAACGGGTGACCGGGCACGGCGGCGCGCTGACGGCAATGTGGAATTTCTCGGTCGATACGATGCTCAAATCAAAGTACGGGGGTTTCGCGTCGAACCTGCCGAGATTGAGTATTCGATAAAGCAACATCCCGATGTGAAAGATGCGCTGGTCTTGCAGGAAGTGAACGGGGTTGCAAGCTTGGCGGCGGGTTTCCTGGCAAAAGAGCCGAGATTGGTTGGGTATGTCGTGCCTCGGGGTGAGACCATCACGACGGGTCAAGATCTGCGAGGGTTTCTCGCCGAGCGTCTTCCCGGATACATGATTCCCGCCGAATGGATCTTTCTCGATGCCGTGCCGCTTACGCCGCGTGGGAAGGTGGATCGCCAGGCTCTGAGAGCTCATGCGGGACGGATTCAGAAAGCGGAGCCACCGGCGGCACTCCTACAGACCAATACGGAACGGGCCATCGCAGAGATTTGGAAGACGGTCCTTGGAGTGGAGTCAGTCGGTCGGCACGATAATTTCTTCGATCTGGGAGGGCACTCCCTTCTTCTCACCAAAGTGCTGACGCAAGTGCGTGCCGTCAGCACACGACCATTGGCCATGGTGGATCTGTTCCAATATCCGACGGTGCAGGATCTTGCCGCGTATCTCAACGGTGGTCGAACGTCGAACGAAGCGGATGGGGAGTGTGCCCAGGCTGAACGGATGCAACAGAGCAAGGCGCGGCGCCTGGCAGGTCTACGACGCCTGCAGCGGCAACGAGAGCAACGTCAGACGACGACGGATAGGACCTAAGATGAATCAGAACGGAGGCAATCAGATCCGCGATCACGATGGATTGGACCTGGCGGTCATCGGATTGGCATGCCGTTTCCCTGGCGCCCATGACAGCGCGACGTTCTGGAGGAATTTGCGCGATGGAGTGGAATCGATTACGCGACTCGGTGAGGAAGATCTGCAATCAGCTGGGGTTCACGAACGGCTGCGCCAGGATTCGAACTATGTCCGCATGCGGGGAGTCATCGAGGGGATCGACCTGTTCGATGCCGACTTCTTCGGTATCATGCCGAAAGAAGCCGAGTTGATGGACCCCCAGCATCGGTTATTCCTCGAATGTGCGTGGGAGACGTTTGAACACGCGGGATATGATCCGGAACGGTTCAAGGGGTCGATCGGCGTCTATGCGGGATCCAGCACCAGCGGGTATCTCTTCAATCTTTTTCCTGACGGCGTCCTGCTGCAGTCGGCCTCCGACATGGCCGGAATTCTTGGTGTAGAGAAAGATTCGCTGCCCACCCGCGTGTCCTACAAATTGAATTTAGAGGGGCCGAGCCTGGCGGTCCAAACCGCCTGTTCCACCTCCCTGGTCTCCGTTCACTTAGCCTGTCAGGGACTGCTCGCAGGCGAATGCGACATGGCGCTGGCCGGAGGAGTGTCCATCAACGTGCCACAAAAGGTCGGCTATCTCTATCAGAAGAGCGGGATTGCCTCCCCAGACGGCCACTGCCGGGCGTTTGATGCGGACGCGAGGGGAACAGTCGGCGGAAGCGGTGTCGGTATCGTGCTATTGAAGCGATTCGAAGATGCGGAGGCCGACGGCGACCATATTTTGGCGCTCATCAAGGGCACCGCGATCAATAACGATGGAGCGCAGAAGGTCGGATACACGGCGCCGCGCGCAGAAGGACAGGCCCGGGTGATTCGGGCGGCGCACGTGGCTGCCAGGGTTGAGCCGGAGTCCATTCAATATGTCGAAGCTCACGGGACCGGCACTCCGATGGGAGACCCGATCGAGGTCGCGGCCCTCACCCAGGCATTTCATGCGGGCACCGACAGAAACGGGTTTTGCGCCATCGGGTCAGTAAAGACCAATATTGGCCATCTCGATGCGGCGGCAGGGATCGCGGGACTGATCAAGACGGTCCTCGCTCTGTCACATCGACAGATTCCTCCGAGCCTGCATTTCTCCTCTCCGAATCCGGAAATCGCATTTGCCGAAACACCGTTCTACGTCAATACCAAACTGACCAGTTGGAACTCCTCCGACGCACCTCGACGCGCCGGGATCAGCTCGTTCGGTCTCGGCGGCACCAACGCGCATGTGGTCATGGAGGAAGCGCCCGTCGTTGAGCGAGAGCGTGACCTGATCAATAACCGTCAGCGACTCATCGTGCTATCCGCACGATCCGAAGCGGCATTGAATGAGACGACCACCAGACTGGTCGCCCATCTTCAGCAACACCCGAAGGGCGAACTGCGGGATGTTGCGCATACGCTGCAGACCGGTCGAAGAGCCTTTGCCCACCGCCGGTGGGCAGTGGCCGACAGCATAGACTCGACCATACGCGTCTTGAGTCGTTCCGATTCCGCGAACAGCATCACTCGCGTCGGTGAACCGAGGCCTGTGGTGTTCCTATTCTCAGGGCAGGGCGCACAGTATTCCACGATGGGCCGCAGCCTCTATGTCCACGAACCAATGTTCCGTGAACAGATTGACCGATGCGCGGCCCTGCTGGCACCCCACATCGGGGTGGATATCAAGTCGGTTCTCTTCGATGAGCCCTCCCCCGATTCTGAGAGGCTCAACCGCACGGCGTTCACCCAACCGGCTTTGTTTGTGCTGGAGTATGCGCTTGCCAAACTGTGGATGGGCCTCAATGTACATCCAGACGGCATGATCGGTCACAGCATCGGCGAATATGTCGCGGCCTGTCTGTCCGGTGTGTTCTCCCTCGAGGATGCATTGCGGCTGGTCGCAGTGCGTGGACAACTCATGCAGCGTATGTCTCCCGGTTCGATGCTGGCTGTATCGATCTCCGAAGCGGAGGTGCGCCCATTGTTGCACGACGAGGTCGATCTGGCTGCCGTGAACGCACCGGACCAGTGCGTCCTGTCCGGGCCTGAGTCCGTGATCAGGAATCTGCAAGAACTGTTTGCCAATACAGGTGTCCAGAGCGTAGGACTTCCTACGTCTCACGCCTTCCATTCCCGCATGATGGATCCCATCCTGGAAACCTTCAAGACGGAGGTTGCCGGCATCGCCCGTCATGCTCCGACCATTCCTTGGATTTCGAATGTCACCGGCGAGTGGATCACGCAGGATCAGGCCATGGACCCGTCGTACTGGACTGATCATGTCCGGCGGACCGTCCGCTTCGCCGACGGTATGCGACAAATTGATCGTCGACCGGTGATGACGCTGGCCTCTTTGCGCAAACCACGAAACGGATCATCGCCGGTATTCGAGCCATCGAATTTTCTCGAGGCGGTGGGGAATCTTTGGGCGGCAGGCGTACCGATCGAATGGGCCGGTCTTTATCGCGGTGAGCGTCCTCGCCGCGCACCCCTGCCGACCTATCCCTTTGAACGCCGCCGGTTTTGGGTCGAGCCGATGAAACGGCCGTCGGAGACGGGTCAGGCGGGAGTGCCCGCCAAAAAGAAGGATATCGGAGACTGGTTCTATGAACCGACTTGGAAGCGAGCGCGAGCCGTTCTATCGACCGGGCCGGTTCGAGATGGCTCCTGGTTGGTATTCGTCGGCGAACGGGGTGAAGGAAGAGGCATCGTCACCCAACTGGAATTGGACAGGAGGCCGGTTGTCACGGTATCGGCCGGAGAGCGGTATGAACGACTCACCGAGGGAGGCTATGCAATACGACCGGGAGTGCGTGAAGATTATCACCGGTTGATTCAGGAGTTACGCGAGCAAGAGCGCTTGCCGAATCGTGTGGTGCACTGTTGGAATCTCCATCCGGTTCACGGTCCGTTATCCGTCGAAACCTTCCGCCGCGCACAACCTCGAGGCTTGTACAGTCTGCTGTTCCTCTCACAGGCCTTGGGTAGCAGGACGTCGACAGAGCCGATCAGCATCTGCATCCTGACAACAGGGTTATGCGAGGTCATCGGTGAAGAAAGGCTGTGCCCGGAGTCCGCTCCGATTCTGGGAGCCTGCCGGGTGGTACCTCAGGAATTCGTGAATCTCAGATGCCGTGTGGTCGATCTTCATGCATCGAGCGACGGGGAAGACGTGTTGACGAAGCAAGAGATCGCCCGATGTCTTGCCGAAGATCTGGTCGGACAGGATGAACCAGTCGTGGCGTATCGAGGGGGGCATCGATGGGTGCCGGTGTTCGAACCGGTGAAGTTGGATCGTCCGAACGGGCAGCCGCTTCTGCTCCGAACCCAAGGGGTCTATCTCATCACCGGAGGGCTGGGAGGAGTCGGTCTTCAACTTGCCGACTATCTTGTCCGGACTGTCAAGGCACGCCTTATCCTTGTCGGGCGCTCACAACCCACAGAAAAGCAGAAACAGCATCTGAAGGCACTCGAACAACGAGGAGGGGAAATTCTCACTATCCAAGTGAATGTGGCTGATGAGCAGCAGATGCGTGTTGCACTGACACAGATGGTGGAACGCTTCGGAGTCTTGCATGGAGTGATCCATGCGGCGGGGATTGCGGGTGGAGGACTGATCGACCTCAAAACCGTCGAGGCCGTGGAGACAGAGTTTGCTCCCAAGGTAGCCGGAGCCTTCGTCCTCGATCACGTACTTCGCAATGTAGCGCTGGACTTTATCTGCTTCTGCTCCTCCTTAAATGCACTGACCGGGGGTGTGGGGCAAGTCGGTTATTGTGCCGCCAACGCCACTCTGGACGCGCTGGCTTGCGTGCTCTCCAAGCGCGGGATGCGCGCCATGTCCGTCAATTTTGATCGGTGGAATCAGGTGGGGATGGCGGTCCAGGCGGAAGCTCGGATGAAAGCCTTACAGATCGATGCAGTCGAGTTCGACGGCATGGCGGCCTCAGAAGCACAGGATGTGTTCGGTCGGATATTGGACGGATGGACGTCTCCGCAAGTCATCGTCTCGGTTCGCGATTGTACATCCCTCGTGAGACAGAATTTCGGAGCAACACTGGCTCACGTCGCCGGTCTTGCCAGAAATGGAAACGACACGAGAACAGTCCACGATCGATCAGAGTTGAGGGCCGATGCGACGATTGAGGAAACGGTGACACTGGTCTGGCAACAGGTTCTCGGTGTCGAGCAGGTCGGTCTGCAAGACGACTTTTTTACCCTGGGCGGAGAATCACTGGCTGCTCTGCAGATCTTGTCTCGGGAAGCATGAGAGGATCAGACGATGAGTTTGCTCCGATTTTTATACCGCAATTCCTGGCGTCTCGTTGTGCTCTCCATGGTCGCCGGGTTGATCAGTGGTCTCGCAAGCGCGGGAATCATTGCTTTGATCAACTCGGCTCTGGAGGAGAGCGAGCGCACAGTAGCCCTCGGAGTAGGTTTTCTTGCGGGCGTCGTGCTCGTGGTCGTGACGAAGGCCTTTTCAGAAGTCGTCCTGACGCGACTGGGCCAGGACATCATCGCGCAGTTGCGGGTACATCTCAGCGAACAAATCCTCCGTGCTCCCCTTCGACATGTGCAGGAACTCGGTCGTCATCGATTGCTGGCCGCGCTCAACGAAGATACCGATGTCATCGCACAGGCCTATGTGCAGATTCCGTTGATTTGTGTGAACGGCGCGACGGTCGTCGGGTGCCTCGCCTATCTCGGGTGGCTGTCCTGGCCCATGCTGGCCATCGTCCTGGGTTTCATGATCTTCGGCGCCATTTCCTTCCATGCACAGGAAAAACAAGCTCTCCAATCCTTTAGACAAGCTCGTGAAACGAATGACACCCTCTTCCTCCATTTTCAATCGATCCTCGAGGGCATCAAAGAGCTCAAACTTCACCGTGAACGGCGGCAGGCCTTTCTCGCCACGGCCCTCAGGCCGACCGTGACCGCCTACAAACGCGATTTCGTCGAAGGCATGACGGTGTATGCCATTGCGACCAACTGGGGCATGTTTCTGTTCTATGCGGTCATCGGGCTTGTTCTGTTCGTTTTTCCTGAATGGCTCTCGCTGACTCCGCAGGCGGTCACCGGATCGACACTCGTACTCCTATACATGATGGGGCCCTTCGCTCAGATTGTTGAAACCTTGCCGAATGTCGGCCGTGCTGATGTGGCGCTGGAAAAAGTCGAGGCATTGGGACTGTCTCTGGCGACGGCTTCCACGCGGGACCAGATCGAGAAGCGCGACACGGTCAGATCGAACGGTACCGGTGGCCCGATTCTCACTGCCGGCTGGAAACGGATCGAGTTGGCGGGTGTGACGCATCGCTACTACAGGGAAGATGAGGAAGGCAGTTTCCATCTTGGCCCGATCGAGCTCAGTTTCACCCCGGGTGAACTGGTATTTCTGGTCGGCGGCAACGGCAGCGGAAAAACGACGCTGGCGCTGCTTCTGCTGGGTCTCTATGCCCCAGAGTCAGGAGGGATTCGTCTGGACGGAGTTCCCATCGACGAACTCAATCGCGAGAACTATCGCCAGCTCTTCTCCGCGGTGTTTTCCGACTACCACTTGTTCGACATGTTGTTCGGCTTGCATCAGGCCGACCTCGATGGTCACGCACGTGAATACTTGGACCGTCTGCAACTGCGTGAGAAGGTGCAGGTCATGGAGGGGGCGTTTTCCACGCAGGCGCTGTCACAAGGGCAACGCAAACGCCTGGCCTTGTTGACCGCTTATCTCGAAGACCGTCCGTTCTATGTATTCGATGAGTGGGCTGCCGATCAGGATCCCATTTTTCGAAGAGTGTTCTATGAAGAGCTTCTGCCGGAATTGAAGGCTCGTGGGAAGACGGCACTGGTCATCACCCACGACGATCAATACTTTTCGGTCGCGGATCGGTGTCTCAGGATGGATCTGGGGAAGATCACCGCTGTCACCGAAGGGGTGAGTGTCTCGTGAGGGCGAACAGTGGAAAGAGCCATCTATCGGCTCCATGGTCGCATGGTTGTCGCATGTGTGAAGGAAGGAGCAGGTTATGACCGTTGATGTAGATGAGATGAGGAAGCTGTTTCCGACGCAACCACATTTGGCGGTAGAGGAAAGAAAACGCAATCCGTATTTGGAGCGACAGGCGGGACGGGAGTCGAACGCCCGTAGTTACCCAAGACGACTTCCATTGGCCCTCAGCAAAGCCAAAGGCATCTATGTCCAAGATACCGACAATCGCACCTACATCGACTGTCTCGCCGGCGCGGGTGCATTGACGTTGGGACACAACCATCCGGTCGTATTGGATGCCATCCGACAATTGCTGCAGGACGGTGTCCCCTTCCAGACCCTGGATCTGACGACACCGGCCAAAGACCGCTTCGTCGACGCGCTGTTCGGCGCCTTGCCGAAAACGTTTGCAGAGGAGGCGCGGATCCAGTTTTGTGGGCCTTCCGGGGCCGATGCGGTGGAAGCTGCCGTCAAACTGGTGAAGACGGCGACCGGGCGCCGCACGATTCTCTCGTTTCACGGCGCCTACCACGGGATGACGCACGGAGGGATGGCGCTCACCGGCCACCTGGGACCTAAGACCGCTATCAGCGGGCTGATGCCGGACGTTCAGTTCCTTCCGTATCCCTACGACTATCGTTGTCCATTCGGGGTGGGCGGCGATGAAGGGCATCGTCTCTCCAGTACCTATATCGAGCGGTTATTGGACGATCCGAACAGCGGGGTGGTCGCACCCGCCGGCGTGATTCTGGAAGTGGTGCAGGGTGAGGGAGGGGTGATTCCGTCGCCTGACCCTTGGCTACGGGAGATTCGTCGAATTACCAAGGAGCGCAATATTCCATTGATCATCGATGAAATTCAGACCGGCTTGGGACGGACGGGGTCGTTGTTTGCGTTCGAACGGGCGGGGATTACGCCCGACGCAGTGGTCTTGTCCAAGGCCATCGGAGGTGGGTTGCCGATGAGCGTCGTCGTGTATCGCCCTGAGTTGGATCAGTGGCAGCCCGGAGCCCATGCCGGTACGTTTCGCGGAAACCAAATGGCTATGGCGGCCGGGGCTGCGACGATTGAATTCGTCAAAACGCATCGGCTCGATCAGCATGCGCAGATCATGGGAGAACGACTCCTCTTGCATCTGCGCAACGCTCAGGCGTCGTTGCGCAGTTTCGGCGATGT